>CALYTX010000114.1 GCA_945487985.1 uncultured Verrucomicrobiota bacterium
GAAGTGTCGATTTCGATTTTGCGAGACTCTTTGTTGTTGAGCGCCGCCACATACCACGAACCATCCTTGGCCTGACGCGCGAGCGCAGCGTAAGTCTGCGGACAGCCGCCCAAGCCGATTGAATTTTTCCAGACCACCGGAGTCGCCGCCATAAACTCGAACGATTCCATGTTCTTCTCGTAATTGGTGGGACTGTCGCTAAGCATTTGCAGCGGGGCTTCGTAGGCGACCATCATCGCCATCTGGTGACAGCGCGTACCTACCGAACCAGGGAAGCGGTTATCCTTGCCGGCGGTGTATTTGCCGTAGGGATAGTTGAGCATCGCCCCGGGCGTGTAGTCCATAGGTCCTGCGCTCATACGCAGAAACACGGCCGCCACATCATTATAAGGCATATCCTTATTCGCCGAAGACCACTTCATCTGCTCAAGACCATGGATGCCTTCATAATTGAGCACATTCGGATACTGGCGGTGGAGTCCGGTAGGACGGTACACGCCATGATAGTCGATCACCAACTTGTGCCGAGCGCAAGCAGCCGCGAGGGTCTCGAGAAACTCCGCCACGCGCGCGTCGCCACGATCCATGAAATCGACCTTGAAGCCCTTCACACCGAGCTTTGCGAAATGAGCGGCCACCTTCTCCTCTTCGCCGTAGGCCTGCGCCCAAGCCATCCAGAGAATGATGCCCACGCCTTTTTGTTCTGCGTACTTGATAAGATGGAGAACATCCACCTCGGGATGGAACTTCCAAATGTTAAGCGACTCGCTCCAACCCTCGTCGAATATCACATATTCAACGCCCGACTTGGCTGCGAAATCGATAAACCGCTCGTACGTCTTCGTGGTGCAGCCTTCGTTAGGCGCATTGCGGGGCGCGTTATCAAAGCAATTCCACCAGTCCCAGGCCACTTTACCCGGCTTTACCCAGCTGAAATCGGCTGCCGGCGATTGTGCGCGGGCCAGTGCGAAAACGATATCCGCACCGACCAGATCCGCCGGCTTCTCACCGAGGATAAATGTGCGGTAGGGATAGACGCGCGCGGAGGAAGCCTTCACGAGATAATCTTCGCTCTTGACAATTTTCACCCAGCGTCCGCCAGACGAAAGGCCCTTCTGCCCACCCCAGCCGCCGATACGCTCAACCGCCTGCGGATAGCGCGCAAACTCGGATCCGAGCTTGACCCCCGCCTCGGAAGCCTCCACCTTGCGGAAGTTCCAAATCGGGTAGTCACGCACGTCCGACTCCGTCACCGCGACAAGCTTGCCCTTGACGCTGTAGACGAACGGCAGATAGATGAGCTTGCCAGTCTTAAGCTTGCCGGCGTCGGCGAATTCTGGCACCGTCTCTTCGCAGCCGACCGCTCCGGTGCGGTTAAACCAGCATCGAGCCTCGCCGGAAGGAATCGTGACCGGCGCGTTCTCGCAGGTCACCGTCACGGGCTTCTTCGTCTCGAACCGGTAGGCTACGCCGTCCTTGCGCGCCACGAGGCGGATGCCGAAATCGTCGAAATCCACATACGTTTCGCTCCCGGAAAGATCGACCGACGATTTCTTGTAGACGGGTGTTTCGACGATGCCAGACAGCTTCTTCGTCACAACCCCGAGAGGCGCGGCGTCCTTGCGGCAAACGCCGTCGAGCTTGATGCCGATGGCTGTTTTCGCCACAACCGTCTCGCCGGATTTGACAATCTCGTAGGCGAGGGGTTTTGCGTATAGGCGAATTTCGTTATCTCCGAAAACGGTCTTGGCTGCAAGTTCGTCAGCTCTCGCCAATCCGGCGCTCCCTGCGGCCGCAGCCGCAACCATCATCAAAGTTAGCTTTTTCATAAGAACTCTATAATACCACATTTTCATAATTTGCACATTCAATTACGCCATGAAAAATTGCTAATCTGTCGCCGCACAGACAGCGCGTCACATCTCGCGATACACCCTCTGGCGGTCGAGTTCGGCGGCTATATCGCCAAACGCAAGCTGCCGCGGAGACACTCCCCGGGCGACGGCAACCGCTGCCGCGATGCCGGCGGCCTGACCGGTCATGAAGCACGGGCAGATAAGACGGAAGGTGTCAATCGTATCGCCCTTGCCGAGGCAACGTCCCGCACAGAGGAGGTTGTCGATCTTCTTCGGCAGAAGTTGACGGTAAGAGACGGGAAACGCCGCGTGGGGCCCGTCGTGTCCACACCAGCCGATGCAGTCGTCGAACTTGACGCCCTCGAAAATCTCTTTGCGGCCCATCACAAACTCCGCATCGATAAGCCGCGTGCCGCGGATGCCGATTTGAGAAGCCGAGTTCGAGGTGTAAACCTTCTCCCAACCGGGAGTCGCCCGCATCGCCATGACCTTGCGCCAATTCTCCTTGCGCTGGGCGATTTCGACGCGAGTGAGGTCGCGCACGGAGATGCCGTTCGCCTTTATCATCGTCCCGCCGCCCCAACGCGCGTCCGGATTACCCTCGTTGCCGCGCTTCGGCCATGGCGAGTTGCCGAAAGCTGGCGGTGTAATCGTGTCCATATTGGCCCAGCGGAAGACCGTCGACGTGCCGGAGGTAATCTGTTTGTAGTCGCCGCCCGCCTTAAACAGCATATCCGCATCGCCCGTGCAGTCGACAACCTGCTTGGCGAGAATCGCCTGGCGGCCCTCCTTCGACTCAAAGACGACGCCCTGCACCTTGTTGCCGTCTTGAATAACATCAACGCCCCAGCAGTGGAAGAACATCTCAAGATTTTTCTGCTCGGCGACCATCTCGTCCATCAAGAACTTAGCAGCCTCGGGATCGACCGTCGGCAGCCAGTGCTTTTTAGGGCAGGTATTAGTGGGCTGGCTCGAAAAATCTTTGCCAAATTTGCCGACCCTCGTCATAAACTCCTCGCATACGCCGCGGGTGACGAGATTCCATTTTCCGTCCGTATTGCGGCAGGTCGCCAGCATAATCAGCACCATGCCGTTGGTGAAGAGTCCGCCCAGCGAGCCATAGCGCTCGACAAGCGCGACCTTCGCCCCGGCGCGCGCGGCCGACACGGCGGCGGCGAAACCGGCCGGACCGCCACCGACGACGACGACATCGGTCTCGTGGAAAACGGATAACTCCTTCGCAGGCTCGCAGACCTTGCCGTCCTTGAGAAAGCAGCTCGGCCCGTCCGTCTGCGTATGCTCAAGCGGGAAAATATGCTTGCCGAACCACACGTTCTGCGGATCGCCGCAACTGCCCGCCGGCAGTTTGCTCATATCCGGCACATATTCGTCGGCCGAGGCCGCTCCCGTCGCGAGCGCCGCTGCTCCCAGACCCAGTTGTTTGAGAAAATCGCGCTTGGAAATCTGCATAACAACTCCTTTACTGTTCGCTTTGGTATTTGCTGTTCTGGATGAATACTATTGTCTGGTCGCCGAGTCCGACTCTGGCCGCCCAACGCGGAAAATATCCACATGGCGCGAATTTTCACCGGTATGGCGCAGCACTACGTGATAGGCGTCGGATGGAATTAGCGTTCCCGCGCGCTCGGGCCACTCGACCACCACCACCGCACCACGGTCGAGATAATCCTCCCACCCAACGGCAATGACATCGTCCTCTCCATGCAGACGATACAAATCCATATGCACCAGCAACGGCACCGCGCAATCCGAAAACGCGGCCGGATGCTCCTGCACGATGCAGAAGGTGGGCGAACCGACCCTTCCTTTAACCCCGAGCTCGTGAGCCAGAGCCTGCGTGAAAGTAGTCTTCCCCGCCCCAAGTTCGCCTTCGAGACAAACCACATCGCCGCGCCGGAGTTCTCCAGCCAGTTTGCGAGCTATCGCCCACGTTTCCTCAACCGACTCGACGTCAAACGAGCCCTGCATCTTTAAGCTCCTTGAAGCACCTTTTGATGTAATCCGGGCTAAACGCCGAGCAATGCGGCATCGCCACGAGATTCTGGCAAGCCCCATCCCAGAGCGGTCGGCTGCCGTGCCTATCGCAGCCACCCATCCTTCCCACGGCAGCGGACGAAACCGTCGGACGCGCCAGCGCAGTAGGTTCGTTCTTGAACACATCAAGATAAGCCCCGGCGATGCGTCCGCTTTCAAGTGCACCTCGCAACGCTTCCTCATCGATGGAATTGCCGCGCCCGACATTTATCACCACCGCACGACGCGGCAGCTTAGCCAGTAAACGACAGTCAAGCAGATTATCCGTGCCTGTATCGCTCGGCAGTGCCATAATCAGCCAGTCGGCAGACCTGACCGCACGGCCAAGCAAGGCGATGTTCGCCCGGCCGAAACCCTCGACCGCCACCCCAAAGGCAGACAGCCTCGCACCGATAGCCTTGCCGATTTTGCCATAGCCGACGATTACCGCGTGCGTGCCGGCAAGCAAGCGCAACTCGTTTCCAAGCCATTCGCGCGGCCAGATCCGGCGGCGGCGCGCGAGGACTTTGAAAAACCCGCGAACCCAGGCCAGCATAAATGCGACGACGCTTTCGGCAATTATCGCGCCATGATAGCCGCCGAAATGAACGATTACTCCCGCAGGGACGTCTCGATATTCAACGAGTTCACGTCCCGCGCCAGGCGTGGCCAGCACCTTCAAATTGCGCGCAAGGGGAAACCACTCCTTCTCAAAACGCCAAACTATCGCATGCGTAGCGCGCGGCAGGGCGGAAAGAAACGCCTTTTCGCTGCGCACGCGCATTACCTTGCCGCCAGGGGGGATAAGCGTCTTCAGATAGCGAATATCATCTGGACAGACGCGAAAGCACGCCTCTGGCCACTCCAACCACACTAAATAGAAATTATTCGTCAAGCTTCCCCTTGTAGGCGATGCGGCGAATCTTACCGACCGATGTGCGTTCAAGCGGTTCGCGGGCAATCACTACCTTGCGGATACGCTTGTAGTCAGCCAATTCCGCGCAACGCCGCTGCACCGACTTCTGTGTCGACTTTTCAATCTCCGCCCATGGCGGCAGCTTGCCGTCGTTATGTTCCTTGAACCAATCCTCGCGCGGATAAACGATAGCACCGACCCGTTCGCCAGGAACGCCGCCCTCGGTAGACCCTCAGCCAATTGCGTCCGCGACATTAGGCTCCTTGACGATGCAACTCTTGGCCTCCTCGGGATAAATGTTTTTCCCCTCGCGATTGACCATGTGCGCCTTTTTGC
>CALYTX010000115.1 GCA_945487985.1 uncultured Verrucomicrobiota bacterium
TGCGCGGCGTCTACTACCGACGCGTGGACGGACTGCGCAAGTGCTCCGGACCGTTCGTTCTCAGCAACCCAGACGGCGGCATCATCGTGGAAACGCCCCCGCCGGCAGACCCCTTCAGCGCCCCGCCGATCGACAGGCTGCACTCCCTCGCTCCGGCAGAGGTTGCGCGCCTCGGGCGACGTACCTTCCGCGGAACGGTCACGGCAAGCTGGGGCGGACGCGCGATGATCCGCGATGGCAAAGGGCGAACCATCCGGCTCGAAATGGCCGAAGACAATCCCTCTCCGCGCAGCGGCGCCGAAGGAATCGCCGTCGGCTACCCCGAAACTGACCTGTTCAGCATCAGCCTTTCCGGGGTGCTCTTCAAGGAAACCGGGTTCTCGGACGAAACCTCCGAGGAAAGACCGATCGCGATTAACTTCGACTCGCTTGCCAGCGATTGCCCCGCCGGCTACCTCCACCGCTTCCAGGGCGAGCTCGTCGTGGCGCAGGGAATTCTGCGGAGCATTCTCGGCGCCGGCTCGCCGGAGAAGCGGATGATTCTCGACTGCGGCAAACTCAGCGTATTTGCCGATTTCAGCGCCCTGAACGAACTGCCCGAAGACCTGGCGCTCGGCAGTCGCGTAGAAGTCCGCGGACGCTGCCTCGTCGAAACGGAGAACTGGCGCGCCGACTCCATATTCCCGCGCTTCAAGAACCTCGCAGTGATCATGCGCCGGCCCTCCGACCTGCGCATCATCGAGCGTCCGTCGTGGTGGACGCCAGCGCGCCTGACTGCAGTCATCGGCCTTTTGCTCGTCTCACTGGCAGGCTCGTACGTCTGGAACCAGTTTCTCCGCCGACTCGTGCACCGCCGCGGACAGGAACTGTTCCGTTCTCAGGCCGAAGCGATGAAAGCGGAAGTTCGCCTTTGCGAGCGCACCCGCCTGGCGGTAGAACTGCACGACACCATCTCGCAGACCCTCGCCGGCGCGGCGATGCGCGTGGACGCCGCGCACGAATTCCTCGCAACCGATTTGCCGCGCGCACGGCAGCAACTCGCGCTGGCCTCTAAGACGATCGCCTCGTGCCAGAACGATCTGCGCAACTGCCTCTGGGATCTTCGCAACCGCGTGCTGGACGAGCGCGACATTGCCGCGGCCGTCCGAAGGACGATTCTCCCTGTCGCCGGCAAAACACGCCTGAACATCACCGCCGACATCCCCCGCCGCCTCGTTCCCGACGATTCCTTGCATGCGTTGCTGATGATCGTGCGCGAACTAGCATTCAACGCCGTTCGCCACGGTCGCGCCGACACTATCGACATTGACCTGGCGTGCGACGGCAAGAAATTGAAACTCACCGTCAGCGATAACGGCGTCGGATTCGACCCGACCCGCCGGCCTGGCGTTCACGAAGGACACTTCGGACTCCAGGGCATCGACGAAAGACTCAAGCAGTTAGGCGGCAGCATCAAAATCAACAGCTCCCCCGGGAAGGGAACCAGAATCTGCGTATGGATAAAATCACCCTTTTGATTGTCGACGACCACGCCATTGTCCGCACGGGTCTAGCCGCCCTGCTCGAGGCCAAGGGCGACTTCAAGGTGTCTGGCGAGGCCGACAACGGCGAGGCCGCCGTCAAGGAAACGCTCCGGCTCAAACCCGATGTGGTGGTGATGGATCTGATGATGCCGGTCAAGGATGGCATCACCGCCACGCGCGAAATTCTCGCCGCGCGCCCCGAGACGAAAATCCTCATTCTCACCACTTCCACCGTTCCTGCCGATCTTGCGCAGGCGCGCGAGGCCGGCGCGCTCGGGATTGTCGCCAAAACTTCCGGCAACGCCGCGCTCATCGACGCAGTCAAGGCAGTCGCCGCCGGCGCCGTCGCGCTTTCACCTGAAATCGCCGCGGCGATAGATTCGTGCAACGCGCTTCCCGACCTGACCGAACGCCAACAGAATGTGCTACACTACGTCTCGCAAGGACTTTCCAATCCGGAAATCGCCAAAATCCTCGGCGTCTCCGTAATCACAATCAAGAAACACATGGAATCGATTCTCGCCAAGCTCGGCGCCGCCAATCGCTCGGAGGCAATCACAATCGCCGTCCGGATAGGTCTTCTCAAGCTCTAAACCGCGCCAGATTGCTCAACGGCGCTCGAAACGCGGCAACCGCGCAAGTGGAGTTTCCACTTCCACCGTCGAAGGCCCTTCGTATTCTCGGCCGTCGTCAGCAAGCCACTTGCCGGCCGGCAGGAACACCTTGCGCGTTTTGGCGCCCTTTTTGAGCTGCGGAGCAACCAGCAACTTCGACCCGAGCATAAACTGGTCAGTCACGGCAGCGGCGCCCTGTCCCGGGAATTCATATTCCATCGCCCGCAATATCGGCTCGCCGCTCGTAGCCGATGCTTTGGCGGTCTCAAGAATGTACCACGTATAGTGCATTCGCAGCCAGGCCGCCGCGCGCACCGCCTCGAGATACTCACCATGTAGAAGCCGCCACGGCGCCGCTGAGAACTGCATCATCGGTGCCAGCGCATGAACCTGGGCGCTGCGCACGAAAATCTCCGGATCGAAAGGCGATGGCGCGTCAGGCGCAAAAGCCATCCAGCTGCCGCTGCCGATCATATCGGGACAGACGAAAGGATGGCCGAGCAATCCGCACGCAATCATATCGGGCACCAACTGCTCCACCGCCTTCCATGAATGATCCTTGTCGCAAAGCCGTTGCACTAACGGCTGGCCGCCCATCTTGAACGAAGCGCGGTATTCGTTGAGCGGAAACTGCAAGCCGACCTTTGCATAAGCCTCGCAAAGCTCCGTGGAACTCGCTTCGCGGCACGTCACGTACGGCCGCTGGTATTCGTCGACGTCGCCTGCATCGAGTTTGAAACCGTCGACCCCGTAGTCGCGCTGCAAGCGCTTCAGTTCACGCGCGAACCACGCTATGCCGAGCGGATGGGTGAAATCGACGCTGGCGCTGTAGCCATTCCACCACGCAATCGGCTTGGCGACATCGTGGCCGTACTGGTTCTTGCCGCCCGTCATAATCAAACCGCCCTTCTCGCATCGCCGTCCGGCGTCGAGCATGCCGAAGACCATTTCGCGATAACCAGGCGAATCCATCGATACAAACGGGCACACCCAAAGCATCACCTTGTACCCCATCGCATGCAGCTCCTCGCACATCGCCTTGGGATCGGCAAAACGCCGCGGATCGAAATCCCACACGCCATAGCCGAGCTGCCACGTATCGTCAATCATGATCACGCCCCCCTCGGGGAAGCCGTTGGCCTTGATTGCGCGCGCGTAGTCGAGAATGCCCCGCTGGTTCTGGAAATAAGTAAGCTCCACCCATGTGTTCCACTGCGGCTTCGCGAGTAACTGAAGATCGGGAAGCTTCCCGCTCGCAGGAAAATGGCGGCGCGCCGCCGCAAGAAACGCCGCGCGCAGGTTGTCGCCAGCTTCGACCAGTTCAATCGGCGCGTCGCCCTCGAAAACCATCTTGCCGTCCGCAAGGCGGCAGGCAAACGCACTGTCGCTCCAAACATAGCGTCCGCAAGTGGAAACCATCAACGGCGCAATCTGGTTGGAATAGTTGTCAGTGCGCAAATCGAATTCCAGCCGACTGGTTTTGAGCGCGTATGGCGCCTTCATGCCGAAGGTAGTCGCCCCTCCCCACCAGCCTTCGCCGGGACGGACCTGCACCGTCAGCGTTGCCGCACCAAGCATTGCCGAACAGACGACACCCAAACCGAAAGCCGCAGCTTTGCCGTGTTCCATTGTCTCTCTCCTTACAAACCAGCCTTGACAAGCGCCGCCAGACTCGTCAGAAATCGACTTCCGAATCGTCCCAGCAACAACGCAACACCTTCTCCATGAGCACGGCGTCCATTTCCCGTGGATTGCACCCGGTGCAGGCGTCGCCCATCGCGTTGGCGGCAATTGCTGCGGCCTTGGACTCGAACTCGGCGGCAGAGACCATGCCCTCGCCAGGCAGTCCGTCGGCGGCATATTCTTTGATGCAGTGCGGAATTGCGAGATCGTCGTTAAATTTGCGCACCCAGGCGATTAGCGCGGCCAGCTTCGCCTCCGTGGAAGTCTCGGCGCCGGCCAGCCCCAACTCCTCGGCGCACATGGCATAGCGCGCGGCCGCAAACGGAACGGCGGCATTGAACTTGATCACCTTTGGCAGATACATCGCATTGGCAGCACCGTGGATGATGTGTCCTCCCGAAAAGGCCGCGCCCGTCTTGTGGGCAAGCGAATGGACAATGCCCAGCAGGGCGTTCGAAAACGACATTCCCGCCAGACACTGCGCATCGTGCATCGTTGCGCGCGCATCCGGATCACCATGATAGCTTTTTACAAGCGAATCGCGAATCATCTTCATCGAATGGATGGCCAGCGCGTCGGAATAAGGGCTGTGGGCAACGGCCACAATCGCCTCGAGATCGTGCGTAAGCGCATCCATGCCCGTGTGGGCGCAGAGCTTCTGCGGCATCGTAAGTGTAAGCTCGCTATCAACTATCGCCACATCCGGCGTAATTTCGAAATCGGCAATCGGAAACTTGATGCCTTGCTGATAATCGGTAATAATCGAGAACGCGGTGACTTCCGTGGCCGTGCCCGAGGTGGACGATATCGCCACAAAATGCGCCTTGGTGCGCAATTTGGGCAGTCCGAAGACCTTGCACATATCCGCAAAGGAACATTCCGGATGCTCGTATTTGATCCACATCGCCTTGGCCGCATCGATAGGCGAGCCCCCGCCCATGGCAACAATCCAGTCGGGCTGGAACTCCTGCATCACCGCCGCGCCCCTCATCACGGTTTCCACGGACGGATCGGACTCAATACCTTCAAAAACCTTCACTTCCATGCCGGCCTGGCGGAGATATTCCTCGGCGCGTTGCAGAAAACCGCCACGCTTCATCGAGCCCCCGCCCACGCAAATGATTGCGCGCTTGCCCTTTAATGTCTTAAGCGTCTCCAAAGCCCCTTTGCCGTGATAGATGTCGCGCGGTAGACAAAACCTTGCCATAATGCCCTCCTTTTCTTTTTGTGACATCGCCCTTGCGATGCCTATATTCTAACACAAAACCATCCCGCGA
>CALYTX010000116.1 GCA_945487985.1 uncultured Verrucomicrobiota bacterium
CAAATCGGAAAAACGCACGGTTGCGCTGGCGGTTTTCGGCGCGGGATGGAGGATGATTGACATCATGCGCTTTGCCCGCGTCATCGACACATAGTATGTGCAAAGGGCCTCCTGTTCTACGCGATCCTGACGCAGAGTGTAGGCCCCGGCGAGCTCGGGCGTGTTTGCCGCCACCTGCACTCCAGGATCGGGCAGAACCCACCTTCCAGGCTCGATAAGAGGTCCGTCCGGATTTCGGTAAAGACCTTTGGGCTCGTACAGCGGCAAAACAACGTAATCAAACCCCAACCCCTTCGACCGGTGAATAGTCATCACGCGTATCGAGCCAGCATCCGCCAGCGAACGTTTCGTCCGAGACTGGAGAAAATCGGCGAAATCCGACAGCCGCGTCTGCGGTCCGCGCTTGAGTTCGAACTCGCCGGCCGCGCGCAACATGTCGGTGAAGCGCGATTCGGTGAATTCACTCCACGCGGCGGCGGGATTCTCCGGCAGCAGCGTCCGCAGCTCGCGCAATCCCCGCACAAGCCCTTTCGAAGTGAAGAGCTCCGCCATTTCGCGCGATATTTCCGCCGCCTCGGGAACGCCACGCGGATATTTGCGCGCCGCGAGCGGAGTCATCAGGAAATGACGGTATGCAAGCATGTCGCCGGGATGGTCGCAAAGCGCCACCAGATCGAGAAAGCCGCCGAGCGCCACCGTATCGAGTATGTCGCTCTCTCCTTCCCAGACGACATTCGCCATCCCACTGGCCTTGAGCTCGTTGACTAAATATTCACCAAAAGTATTGCTGCGCACGAGAATCGCTGCCGACAGTCCGCGCGCAAGCGGATCAACCGCCTCGAGCGCCGCCTTCACCGGACCGACAAAATCATCCATCGAAGCGCCTGTCGCCTCGGCCGTCTGCACCCATCCGGTGAGATCTTTCTTCGCGGAAACGTGCTCCCCGCATCGCCAGGCCGGAAACCGATCCTTCACCGGACCGTAGGCGAAGATTTTATTTACCGCCTCGACCACCGCCGGCGACGACCGGTAGGTCTGGAGCTTCTCCAGATTCTCGTATACGTGCGAATCTTTCTCGGCGGCAAAAATCCGCACATCGCCATTGCGCCAGCCATAGATTGCCTGCTTGGTGTCGCCTACGAGGAAAACCGATTTGCCGTCGGCGGACTGCCGAGCCTCGTCGACAAGATTGGCAATCGCGCGCCACTGCTCGCGGCTGGTATCCTGAAATTCGTCGAACGCCCAGGCGCGGATGCGAGAATCCATACGGTATTCCAACGCCAAGCGCTGTTGCGGCGAAAGCGCGGCAATCATCCGGGGAACGTCGGCAAAAACAATTTTCCCGCGAGATCTGACCTTGAGCTGATACTCGCGCTCAAACGGCGCGATTATCCGGAAGATTCCTTGCGCGAGCTCGAGTTTGCGCGCGAGCACAAAACCAAAAACCGCCCTGAAGGCGCGACGCAGCGCGGCGGTTTGCTGGGCATCGAAGCAATAGGTCTTGCGTGAGAAAACCACTTCGAGCAGATTGCCGCTGAAAAGGCCGCCCTGCTCGATAAAAGCCTTGGCGAAGCCCTTCAACTCTGATAAAGAGCCTCGGAACGAACGTATCCACTGCTGAAAATCCCGCCACTTGGCGCCCTCGACAAAGCCGGCAATCCCGTCCGCCGCCGCCGCGAGCTCCGCTACGTCCGCAACCGGAAACGAACATTCGTCCGACCAGATGCGCGCGGCGTTGCCCCATTCTGCTTCATCGCGCTCACTCAGGTATAATTGGTGCCATTCCTTGATGAAACCACGGTAGGCAATCATAAAGCTGCGCACATTCTCGCGGTTCATCGCCAAATAGAAGGCATCGACGAATTTCTTTTTCAGCCGCTCGTCAGTGCGGCGGAGAATTGAAAACGACAGGCGCGCCTGCTCCGATTCAGCCTCGAATTCATCCATTATCCCTATCTTGCCCACCAAACCGAGTTCGAGCGGGAAGGAGCGCAAAACACGCATGAGGAAGCTGTCAAGCGTGCCGATTTGCGAGAGGTGCTGGGTAGCAATCGTCTCGCGCAACAACCTCGCATATTCACGCTTGCGCTCCGGCGAGGCATCGCCGTCTCTGCCGTTGAGTGCATAATCCGCAAGCAGTTGCACGAACCGCTCGAAAATTTCCCCCGCGGCCGCCCGGGAAAAAGTCAGGGCCACGATATTCTGGGGCTTTTCGCCCTCGACAAGCAAGTCGATCAGGCGGTTGGCGAGCGCCTGGGTTTTGCCGGTTCCGGCGGATGCCTCGATAAGCTGGTTGTTCATTCTCCGCCCTCCCGCGCATTCTCCTCCGAGGCAAATTCCGCAATCCGTCGTTCCTGGTCGGCGATCCAGCGCTCGTCGACGCTCTGGGACGGATCGGGCGCCAGCCACTGTTCGTAGTTCCACCTCCATTGCGCATTGGCACCCTTCGACGGCGGCCAGAAAATACCCGCTTCCCAACGGCGGATCAACCTACGGATTTCCCGCTCGGCCGCCACAAGGAAATGTCCGTCGGCCGGCTCGGAAAAGCCCACGCTTTCATTCGTCTTGCCCAAGACGCAATATGCCGCGAGGATATTATCACGGGCGATGCCGCAAAAACGCTCATCCCCGCTGGCATTGAGCATCGCGCAATAGAGTGGCAATTGGAGACTGTTGAACGGCCCGCCTTCCCCTTTCGACGATTTCGCCAGAATCCGGGCGCGCTCGGGGGAGTCCCATGTCTTGTAGTCGATGACGCACCACTGCCCGGTAGCCGTGTTGAAATCGATGCGATCGCACTTGCCGAAGAAGCGCGTATGGCCGTAAACGACTTCGAGTTTCTCCTCGACCGCGCGAATGCGCCAACCTTCACGGTAGCGTGCGGATTGGACGACTGCGAAGTTCGCAAGTCTGCGCTTCACCGATTCACCCTGCATGGCCACGATGGCGGGTATCGAACCGCCAAAGCGCGCCTCCAGGCGCCCGTCGACCTGGGCGGCGAGAAAAGCTGCTATCCGCTCGGCATCCTCGTGATCGGTAAAATCTCCGGCGAGCGTCGCACGCCCCCATTCTTCGAGTGCCTCGTGCGCCAGATTGCCGTATTCCCACGCCGCCAGCTCCTCGGCGCGATCGTCGAGAGGCTTATCGCCCAAAATCGATTTGTCCTTCAAATAGGCGGTAAAGGGATCGCTCAGATAATCATCGAGCCGCGTTGGGGAAATTCGCTCCAACTGGCGATGTTCAGGTGGGAAAGGCAGGTGCAGCTTCCATTCCGCCGGCAGATCCGCGCAAAGCATTTCACCCGTACCGGCCCTCACGCCGTAGAACCGACGTACGCGACGCACCAGTTCATCATCATCGCTCGTGTCGAAAATCAGCCTCGAAGGCTTTCGCGTATCCCCAGTGGCATCGATGGAATGGAATGAAATTCTCGTGGCAGGCGTTTCGCGACATGCCAGCGCAATGGCGAGAATCCGCCGGTCGCGCTCTGTCCGCGTGCGGTTGGTTGGCAGCCCAAGCGCTTCGCGCAGGGAATCTGGCACAAAGGGATGACCGACCACCGCTTCCGGAACGACGCCTTCCTGAAAACCGACAATCACCAGCTCGCGCGCCGTCACATAAGGCAGCTCCAGCCAGCCATCGGTGATTACTATCTCACCCTCGTCGGGTTCAAGCGAATAGCTCGCCTCGTCGAGCCGGAAGGCGAAAAGCTCGCGGCGAATCGCTTCGGGGACGGACGGGGCGAAGCATTCGTCGATGAGCGCATTGACCGCTTCGGCCGCAGCGGCGAATTCGCGCGAAGATTCGTCGCGCTCGTCGAGGATGTGGTCGCGAAAGATTGCCGCGAGCAACTGCCGCAGCGAAAGCTTGCGCAGTTTCGCCGTGATAAAATCAAACACGAGGCGCAGTTTCTTCTCCGTTTTCGGCGCGATATCTTCAATCGTCTCGGGCAACAGCTCTTGCTGACGGCGATCGAGCGCGGCAATCGCTGCGGTAAACTCCGCTGCGGAAAGGTGCAATTCCGCGCAAACCCACCGGCGAACATCGCCAGAACGCAGAAACGCGGAAAACACACGGTACGAGGATGATGTTGTAAGCGCGGCGAGTTGCGAAACGAGATGTCCGAGCGGAGAGGTGGCAATGCGCGTAGCGGACGGGTTGTGTACGCCGAGTCCTTCGGCCTCAAAGGCTGCTTTGAGTTCCGGAAACATCGCCGCGTCTGCGAGGCACAGCGAAGGCAGCGCCTCATCAGGCTGCACCTGCGCGAAATACCTCGCGGCGGCGGCGGCCTCGGCGGCGCTGGTGCCAAAGGCGGAAATCTGCCGCGTATCCAGGATGCAGGCATCGTCCAGTACGGGGTCGATTCGCTCCACTGGTTTGCCAATAGCAGAAAGTGCGCGCTCCATAAGCGGCAACGGGTCGAGAACTCCGGCTACGACAATGCGCTCTATCTCCGGGTAGCTGGGCGGATCAGCAAGCCGCGCCTTGACCGCCTCGATTCGGTCGCGCTTGCCTCGCCTGGCCAGCGCGGCCAAATACCGCTCTTCCTGCGCGGACAGCTTTCCCCAGCGCTCAATCTCCTGATCGACGAGATCGCCTTGCAGCAGATCTCCGCGTCGGAGCACCTCCTTGACGTCGGCGAAGGAACATGCGTTCGCCCCGAGAATTGCGCGAATATCCGAAAGTTGCGCAGCCAACTCGACAGTGGCGCCCTCACCCATCGTTTCCCAGAACGCCGCGATTTCATCGCCGCGAGTGGCCAAACCGGTCTCATCGAGATCAAGCACCTGCGCGGGAGTTTTGGTCACCGGCGGCACGATCGCCCCGAAGCGCCGGGCGAGTTCCCGGCGCAGACGGCGGGCCGATTGCGCCGTGGGCACGACAATCATCAAGTGTGCGAGCGATTTCACACCGCTGGGCAAATCGCGCGTCTCGCAGGCGATGCGCTCGACTACTTCTTCGACAAACATCATAGCTTCTGCTCCCTTCTCTCGTCGACAGACCTCTTGATCTCTGCCATGTCCGGCGTGATGTTGTGCAATCTGGACAACGCAAAAGCAAACATAGCGGCAAAAGCGCCC
>CALYTX010000117.1 GCA_945487985.1 uncultured Verrucomicrobiota bacterium
TGGAACGGGAGGATGCGACGAAGGAGCGTCCACCCGCTCCATTTGGAATCTCTGCTGACCGAGTACCCTGCTTGAAGGCGATTGTCTGGTTTTGCTATACTTTCGAAGTAATGGTTGAGGAAGGAACGGCAATATCAAAGAAGGGAAAGAGGGATGACGAGGCTCGTTGGTTTTTTGCTGGGTGCTTTGCTATGTGTTAATGCTGGTGGAGCCGGCAGGAAAGTGACGCTGTGGAAAGACGGAGGTGGGGGTATTGCCAAATACCGCATTCCTGCGTTGGTCACGGCGCCAAATGGTGATTTGGTGGCTGCGTGCGACGCGCGCAAGAGCCACGGCGGCGATCTCAATTCCGGGCAGCCAATCAATATTTCTGTGCGCCGCTCGGCCGATAATGGAGAAACATGGTCTAACGCGGTCTATTCCTACGAATGGCCATTCGACGGGAAGGAAAAGTGGTCCGGCTCGGATCCATCGATGATAGTTGATAGTGAAGCGAAGAAGATTTTTCTTTTCTATAATGTTTGGAACATCGGCGCGGGTGACAGAGTCTATCGTTTCTATGTGCAGGAATCGTGCGACAATGGCATAACCTGGTCGAAGCCGCGCGATATTTCTCAAGACATTGCCTTTGAGGGCTGGCCCTTCGGCAAAAGCGATCAAGCGGGTGGATTTATTTTTATTTCCTCGGGTTCGGGAATCCAGACGAAGGATGGGACGCTTTTGCATACGCTCGTGCATGTGGGTGACGGCAACCTGCTTTTCGGGTCGCCAGATCACGGCAAAACCTGGAAGAGCTACGGTCGCCCAGTGAGTCCGGGCGATGAGTGCAAGGTTGTTGAGCTCAACGACGGTGCCTGGATGATTAATTCGCGTTGGCGCGGCGGCGGTCGTCAGATTCATACTTCGCGTGACCGTGGAGAAACCTGGGCGTCGCGTTACGATCAGAAGCTTACAGATCCCCAATGCAATGCGCAGCTTATGGCTTTCGGAGCCGAGGGGAAGGTGCTGTTGTTTTCGAACTGCAAATCTGCGGGGCGCAACAATTTGCATCTCCGCGCATCGATTGACGGCGGACAGACATGGAGTGAAGGTGTGGCGATTGAGCTGGGCGAGGCGGCCTATTCCGATATCACCGTGCTGAAAGACGGCAAGACGATTGGCTGCCTCTATGAAGGTGCGGGATACTCGACGATTGATTTCGTCGCCATTCCCGTTGCAGAGATTATGGCGCAGTTCGCGAAATGAGTTGGCAGTGCCGATGGCAATACGATTTCAGTTGGGCGCGATTAGCAATTGACTTCGAGTGTATTAATCGGTAAAATTATGAAACTTTTATATAGGAGGATTATAGTGAAAAATATGGCCAAGGGATTGTCGGTGGTGGTGTTAATGATGCTGGGCGGCTGTTGCCTTTTTGATGGTGCAACGCCTTACCCGGAAAGTGTTGATGAAGGCTTCGTCTCGATTTTCAACGGCACTAATCTCGACGGCTGGCAGGGGGCGTTGGCGATGTACGGCGTTGATGCGAAGGAGCCTGGTGTTTTGCAGTGCTTTCCGGAGCATAAACTTGCGCCGGGCGAGCGCGGCGATCTTTACACGGTGCGTTCCTACACCAACTTCGTTCTACGCTTCGAGTTTATGATGCCGCCAAACGGAAACAATGGTTTAGGCATCCGCATGGTTCCAGGGAAAGATGCCGCCTACTACGGGATGTGCGAGTTGCAGTTGCTTGATGACGGCGGCAGTGAATACTATGATGCGCAAAAGCAGACCGACAAGCTCAAGCCCTATCAATACACGGGCTCAATTTACGGGGTTGTGCCGGCGCTGCGCGACAACACAGGCAAGCAAATCTGGGGCAAGGATGCGAATTTCACCGGCGGCGGCAGTTATGTGCGTAAAAGCGGCATGTGGAACTTCGCGGAAGTCAAAGTTATTGGCAGCGAGATTGAGGTCTACCTTAACGGATACCTTATCACCAAGGGAGATGTATCCAAATTCAAAGGCGATGGAGATACGCCCGACGGCAAGAAGCATCCTGGCCTTCACAATGTCGCCGGTCCGATAGGCTGGCTCGGTCATGGCCACAATGTAAAGTGGAAAAATATTCGCATCAAGGAGCTTCCCGCCGACGCGAGAATGGGCGAGGTTTGTCCAAAGCAGACGATGAAATGTCCGAAGGGGTTCACCGCGTATTTTCAAGGCAAATCATCTGATTTTGCGAACTGGAAGGGCGTGACGACAAAGGAAGGCTTTGACAATCCGAAAGTGCGTCAGGCTGCGACGGTCGAGAAGCGAGCCGAGATGCAAATGATTGCCGACAAGGATATGATGGAGCATTGGCACATCCGCAACGGTAATCTTTTCTTCGATGGCTACAAGGGAGGCTATTCGCTCGCCACCGCGAAGGATCTTGAAGATTTCGAACTTTGGGCCGATTGGCGCATCATGTCCATAACTGGCGACTCTGGCCTTTATCTGCGCGGTTCGCCGCAGGTGCAAATCTGGGATGCCCACAACCAGTGGAATATTGGCTCGGGCGGGCTTTACAACAACAAGAAAAATCCCTCGCAAGCGCTTGTGATTGCCGATAAGCAAGTTGGCGACTGGAACCGATTCCACGTTATCATGAAGGGTGACAAAGTAACGGTTTGGCTGAACGGTCAACTTGTCGTTGACAATGTGACACTTGAGAATTATTGGGATCGCAGCCGTCCGATCTTCCCGAAGGAGCAACTTGAACTCCAGTGCCATGGTGATCCGATCGAGTGGCGGAACATCTTTATCCGCGAGCTTCCTGTCACTACGGTTGCCGACGATCGTATCGGTGTTTGCAGCTGGAGCTGGCAGAAATCGTTAACGGGGGTGGCGCAAGAAATGGAGAAGGCTGGTGTCAAGGGCATTCACCTTGCGTTAGGGCCGTTTATCAAGGCTGATGGACGCCATGGCGAGGCTGAATCGTCCGAGGCTTGGGAATTCGTCAAGAAGCAGGTCAAGTCTGGCAAGTGGAACTTGATGAGCACGATGATCGGCACTGTTGGCGAGGATTATTCGTCGCTTGAGACAATCAAGAAGACCGGCGGCATTGTTCCTGATCAGAATTGGGTCGAGAACCAGAAGATTGTCACGAAGGGAGCTATGCTCACAAAGGAGCTTGGATGCAGGTATATGTCGCTTCACGGAGGATTCCTTGATGAAAGCGATCCGGTTGCCTTCGCCAAGTATGTCGAGCGTATCAGCTGGATACGAGACGAGGCAAAAAAGTACGGCGTGACGATTATTCTCGAGTCTGGACAGGAGACAGCCGAGGAGTTAGCGAAGTTTATGCAGGCTGTCCCTGGTATTGGCATCAATTTCGATCCTGCGAATATGATTCTCTATGCTAAAGGCCAGCCGAAGGATGCAGTCAGGATTCTTTTCCCGTGGATTAAGCAGATCCACATCAAGGACGCCCTCGAAACCGAGAAGCCCGGGACCTGGGGTACGGAGGTTGCCTGGGGCGAAGGCGAGGTAGGTGGGCGCACGTTTCTCGCTGAACTTGAGACTCTTGGCTACAAGGGTAATTATGTCATCGAGCGCGAAAGCGGCAACAATCGCGCGAAAGAAATCAATCAGGCAAAGGAAAGGCTCGTGAAGTAATGAAGACGAACAGAAGGCAGTTTTTGAAGGCGGCCGGCGCGTTTGGCGCGTTCAACCTCATTCCGGCGCGCGTTCTCTGGGGTGCCACGGCACCATCCAACCAGCTCACGCGCGCGCTTATCGGTTTCGGTTGCATTGCACACAGCGCGAATCACCTGCCCTACAGCGGTTCGCGCCTTGTTGGCCTTTGCGATCCGTTTGACTGCCGCGTGGCGGCGGGTCTCGATTGTGCCGAGAAGGCGGGATGGGGCAGGATCAAGGCCTACAAGAATTTCATGTCGCTCCTTGCCGATCCGGGCGTGGATATTGTCCATATTTGCACGCCGCCGCATTGGCATGGCGTTCAGAGCGTGATGGCGGCGAAGGCGGGCAAGGATATTTGGTGTGAAAAGCCGATGACTCGCACGGTAGGCGAGGGCAAGCGCGTGATGGAGGTGGTGCAGGCTCAGCAGCGCATGTTCCGCCTCAATACATGGTTTCGCTTCAAGGATACATTCTACGGTTTTGGCACGCCGGTTAAGCCGATTAGGCAGATCGTCGAGTCGGGGATGCTCGGGAATGGTCCTGTCAGATGCACCTTTGGTGCGGGACAGGGATTCAGCTGGAAGTTCGGCTGGTCAGGTCGCGTCAATCCGACGGTCGATCCGATGCCGAAGGGCTTCGATTATGAGATGTGGCTTGGGCCGGCGCCGTGGCGTCCGTACAGCGATCATCGCGTTGGAACTTCGTTCCGTGGCTACTGGGACTACGATTCCGGCGGGCTCGGGGATATGGCTCAACATTATCTCGACCCGCTCCAGTATCTTCTTTGCAAGGATGAAACGAGCCCAGTCAGAATTGACTACAAGGGCCCGAAACAGCATGCCGAGACGGTGGGTCGCTTTGACCGCATTACGCTCACCTATGCCGATGGTATGGTCGTTGATCTTGACGGCGATGAATCGCTCAAGGATGAGCCGCTGCTACGTGGCGCGAACGGCGTCTGCATCTACAAGAAGGCGCCGGACGGTAAGACTCTGCGTATTAAGGACAACAATGGCTGGTGGTCGGAGGAGAAGGTTCTGAAGACGATTGCTGAATTGCCCGAGCCCGCGCCGCAGGTAACGGATTTCATGCAGTCTGTCCGCGAACGCAAGACGTTTGCGCTCAACGAGTGCAATGGCTTCCGCTCGTCGACGATGTTTAACCTCGGCATCGTTGCTTGGCGTCTTGGACGCAGCTTCGAGTTTGATCCAGTAACGCTGCATGCGAAGAACGACCCCGCCGCCGAGCGTCTGCTTTATCAAGGCATGCGCG
>CALYTX010000118.1 GCA_945487985.1 uncultured Verrucomicrobiota bacterium
TGTCGCCCGGCTGCGCGGTGGGGTGGAAATCCCATTTTTTATCGCGCGGCAAGCCGGGCAAGTACATTCCGCGTTGCAGAAAGTAACTCGCGTCGGACGAAATCTTCGCCGCCTCGACGGCCAGCTCGGAGAGCGGGTTCTGCAGTCCATCATATACTTGTGCGAGCATTCCAGGCCCGAGTTCGGCGGCGAGCAGTTCGCCAGTGAACTCGACCTTGTCGCCAACCGTCAAATCGACAGTGGCGTCGAAAACCTGCATGTCGCAGCGCTTTCCGCGCACGCGGACAATTTCGGCCATCAGGCGTTTGTCGCCCAAAACCGCGTAGCCGACTTCGTTTTGGGCCACGGCGCCGTCGAACGCGACGGTAATCATATTGCCGTTGACGGCGACAATCTTTCCGGTAGTAGTCATTGCTTGGTCTCCGCTGTAAGCTGATCGAACGCGGCATTGCCCGCGTCCACGGAAATCTTCGAACGTTTGAGGGCGATATTCAGCCGTACAGCGTAGGTTGAAAGCGCTCCTATGCCTAACGGCGCCGAAGGCGAGGTTAGCTCGCCGGCGGCGTCCCACCAAATCCGGTCGAGCAGCGTTTCGCGCAACAACGGGTCGGTTTCCCGGAACGCGGCGAGCACCCGGTTTTTCCAATAGAGGCTGCAGCCTTCGGCTGGACGCTTGAATTTGCCGCCGCCGCGAGCTTCGGCCATTGCGTTGCGCAACTGCGTTTCCAGATCGTGCCATGCCCCCAAATCGGGGACGACCCCACCGCAGGCCGCAACGAACTGCTCCCAGCCTAAAGGAGCGGGAAGCTCGAAACTAAGCGCCGGCAGGCTCGAAACGATGTAGTCGTAAGTCATAAACTTTGTCAGAACCAGGGACTTGCCGCCCGGCCGCAGTCGAGTTTGGTTACCTAAGCAGCGCGGATAGATCTGGACGCAGCCGGCGCGCGAGTTCGCCGGCAATCGCCTCGCCAGTGAAGGAGTGCTCAATTCTGCCGCCGTCGAGCTTTACGGTAAAGCCGGCCGCTCGTGTTTCGTCGATCGTCACCGTGAAGCCGCCTTTGCCGGCCAGCTGCGCCCGCAGCATCTGCGCCAGGTTTGCGGGGGCGGAAATCTCGATATCGCCGGCCATGCCTTTAACGGCTTCGGCCACGAGGGCAACAGCTGTCGCTTCGTCGGCAAGCGCCTTGTCAACGTCGCTCGCGAGCAGCCGTTCGAGCAGCGCAGTAATGGCAGCTTTCACTTCGATTACCGTGTCGCGGGCGGCTTGTTTGATGGTTTCCTTCGCGCGCTCGGCGTAGTTGCGGGCGGCATCTTCGGCCTCAACCTTGGCCTTGGCGGCGTTTTCGCCGGCTTCCTTGACGATTGCCGCGGCCTTTGTCTTAGCCTCGGCAATAATCGCTTCGGCCTGCGCCTGCGCCTTTTCGACGCCATCGCGGTTGATTTTCTCCAGCAAACTTTGCAAATCTTCCGACATGGATAGCCCTCCGAATTTAGAAGATGATTATACCGCTTTTTTCGTCGGCAAGTCAATCGGAAATTGGTTCCTGGCCGCCTTAGCGAACACTCCGAAGAAACACGCATTTGACGGTCGCGCGCAATAAGAGTAAAATACCACTTTATTTTCCGTTGAAGAAGGATGTGCAGATGAAGCAGATTGGAGTTGGAATTCTGGGTTTCGGGACTGTCGGCGCGGGTGTTGCAGATGGTCTGCTGAAGCATCGCCAGGTTATGGCCAAGCGTCTCGATGTGGATATTGTCCTGAAAAAGATTGCCGACCTTGATATCACCACCGACCGCGGCGTGGCCGTTCCCGACGGCGTATTGACGACCGACGCGGCCGCGGTAATCGCCGACCCCGGCGTTGATATCATTGTCGAGACCATCGGCGGAACGGGCATCGCGCGGAAATTCGTGCTTGAGGCCATTGCTGCGAAGAAGTGCGTGGTCACGGCCAACAAAAAACTGCTCGCAGAGTACGGCAAGGAGATTTTCGACGCCGCCAAGGCCAACGAGGTGGATGTCTACTTCGGAGCTTCTGTCGGTGGCGGCATCCCGATCATCCGTGTCCTGCGCGAAGGGCTCGCCGGCAACGATATTGAGTCGATTCACGGCATTCTCAACGGCACATGCAACTATATCCTTACCCGCATGGAGAATGAGGCGCTGCCGTTTGACGCCGTGCTCAAGGACGCCCAAAAGCTCGGTTACGCCGAGGCCAATCCATCGCTGGATATCGACGGGTTCGACACCGCCCACAAGGCGTGCATTCTCGCTTCGCTTGCCTTCGGTTTCCAGCCTTCGCTCGATCAGGTGCAGGTTGAAGGCATCCGTAATCTTGCCGGCGAAGATGTGAAATACGCCGCCGATTTCGGCTACCGTATCAAACTCTTGGCGGTGGTCACGCGTCAGGGCGACGAGGTGGAAGTCGGCGTGCACCCGACGCTCGTCCCGCTCGATCATATGCTCGCGAACGTCAACGACGCGTTTAATGCCGTGATGGTGAAAGGTGACATGAGCGATTACACGATGTACTACGGTCGCGGCGCCGGTCGAGCACCGACGGCTTCGACGGTCGTGGGCGATATCGGCGATATCGCGCGCAACCTCGCGCACGGCCATGCGCGCTATGTTCGCGCCGTGCCCGACTATGCCGAGGGCTCCGTTCGCCTCCGCAGCGCTGGCGACATTGCCTCGAAATTCTATCTGCGCTTTTTAGTGGAGGACAAGGCCGGGGCGTTCGGTACGATTGCTTCGATTCTCGGCAACCACGGTGTTTCGCTCGATGCGGCCTCGCAGAAGGCAGGCAGCGTAGGCAACCAGCCTGTTCCTGTGGTGGTGCTCACCCACCGGGCCAAGGCGGGAGATCTGGACGCGGCGCTTGCCGAAATCAAGGCCAGCGGAGTAATCGGTGCCGAGCCGGTGGCGCTGCGCGTGTTATAGGAAAGAGGCGATTTTCAAGGACAAGGGGAAGGAAAGGGAAGGTTTGCAAATACGGCGGAAGTTCCCTGGCGGATGCTACGCAACTCAATAAGGTTATTGACATCGTGTTGGCCGACCCGGCCAGGCGCATTGTGGTGGTGTCGGCACCTGGCAAACGCGACAAGGGCGACACGAAAGTTACGGATCTGCTGATAGCTCTGGCGGATACTGCGCTCAAGGGCGAGAACACCGACCGCCAGTTCGGCGCGGTGGTCGAGCGTTACGCCGCCATCGCCCAGGAACTCAATCTGGGCGAGGAGATCGTCCGCGAAATCGAGAAAGATCTGCTCGGCCGCATCGGTCAGGTTGCCTCGCTTGCGCCGGCCGAGTTTATGGATTTGATGAAGGCCGCCGGGGAGGACAACAATGCCAAGCTCGTGGCCGTAGCGTTTTCTGCGCGCGGTAAAAAGGCGCGCTACGCCAGCCCACGCGACACCGGCATGGTGTTGCGCGGGGAGTTTGGTGATGCCCAGCTCGACCCTGGCAGTTACGCGACGCTTTCGCGGGCCTTCTCGAATTTCGAGGGCATCGTCGTTTATCCGGGGTTCTTCGGCTATACCAAAGACGGCAAGGTGGCGACTTTTCCACGCGGCGGCAGCGATATTACCGGTTCGATTCTTGCTGCGGCCGTTTGTGCCGATGTTTACGAGAACTTTACCGATGTCGACTCCGTCTATCCAGTTGATCCGCGCATCGTCCCGGAGGTTGCAGAAGGCATTCCGACGATGACCTACCGGGAAATGCGCGAACTGGCCTACGCGGGTTTCGGCGTCTTTAACGACGACGCGGTGATTCCGGCGGTTCGTGCGCGTATTCCGATTAACATTCGCAACACCAATCATCCCGGCGAACCCGGTACGATGATTCAGCAGTCCCGGCGCGTGGTTCCCGGAACGGTGGTGGGTATCGCCTCGGCCGACAGCTTCTGCAATATAGTCGTCGACAAATACCTGATGAACCGGGAAGTCGGCTTCGGTCGGCGGCTTTTGACGGTGCTTGAGAACGAAGGCATCGCCTACGAGCATATGCCGTCGGGCGTCGATTCGCAGTGCATTGTCGTCAAGGAGCAGTATTTGCCCAAGGAGAAGGAGCATCGCGTAATCCAGGCAATCAAGCGCGAATTAAACCCCGACAGCGTGCTTGTCGAACGCGATATTACGCTGCTGATGATTGTGGGCGAGGGCATGTGCTACACTGCTGGGATGTTTGCCAAGGCGTGTCTCGCGCTCGCATCGGCCGGAATAAACATTTCGATGGTCAACCAGGGATCGTCGGAAGTGAGTTTCATGATTGCCATCCGCCGGCAAGACCGCGATGGCGCCGTCCGGGCATTGTACAAGGCCTTCTTCGGTTGACATTTCCAGCGGATTTATGTAGAATAACGCAAAATCCGACAATGAAAGAAAATCTCGATGCTCGGTCTTGACAAACTAAAATCGTTTTTCACCACGGATATCGGTATTGACCTGGGTACGGCCAATTCGCTGGCCTATGCGAAAAATCGCGGAATTGTGCTTAGGGAGCCGTCGGTCGTGGCAATTCAGTCGGGCAGCAAGCGCGTGCTGGCTGTCGGCGCGGAGGCCAAGCGTATGCTTGATGTCGCTCCGCCGAATATTATTGCCATCCGGCCGATGAAGTCTGGGGTGATTGCCGATTTTGACATTACCGAGGCGATGATTAGGTATTTCATCAAGCAGGTTTGTCCCCACCGCATCTGGCCGTGCCGGCGTCCGCGTATGATAATCGCTGTTCCCAGCGGTATCACCGAGGTTGAAAAGCGCGCGGTTGAAGAGGCCGCCAAGCGCGCAGGCGCGAGCAAGGTGTTTTTGATTGAGGAACCCATGGCTGCGGCCATCGGAGTTGGGCTGCCGGTTTCCGAGCCGGTAGGTTCGATGATTGTCGATATTGGCGGCGGAACCTGCGAGGTGGCGATTATCTCGCTTGCGGGCATC
>CALYTX010000119.1 GCA_945487985.1 uncultured Verrucomicrobiota bacterium
TAGAGCTCAAACGCCTCGTCGTTCTGGCCACGGTCCTGCAGCCAGACGGCGCGGTTGTTGGCGACCAAACCCATATAACGTCTGAGCTCGAGCCTGCGGCGCTCTGCGGGGTTGGTCTGATGCGATAGCAGATAACTGCCCCAGCCCTTTGGCGCGCTCAGCAACTCCTCAAACTCCATCCATCGGCTCCAATCGGCCTTACGTTCGGGGTCTGCCCCGAAGAGCAGCATTTCGGGAACCGGCGTGACGCGTGCACTGTACCACAAATCAGGCGCGCCGAACACGGCCGCCTGCGAAGCGATGTCAGCGTCGGTCGAAAACCAATCTTGAACAAATGGCAGAATGCCGAGCGAAAGCGAAAGCACCAATTCGCTGTTGCGCTCCCCGCCGACGCCCTTCTCTATAACCAGTTCGCGAAGGCGTTCGATGTAGGCCTTGTCATTATCGCGGGCGAGGCTGATAAGGTTGAGTTCTCTGCCGCCGGCTCGGCGCGCGGCAAGAATGAGATCGTCATCGAGGGAACCATCGGTCACCAACCACGTGCGCTCGCCCATCTCGTCAACGATGCGCCGCGCAATCTCGGCGGCAAAACGCCCGGAATCGCGGTCGAACGCAAACACATTTAGCAACGAGGCGACTGCCACGAACGCCAGCAGGATCCCGCCGGCCGCGAATCCCAGCAACCGCCCCCGAGAAGCGGCGCTGCCCGCCACATCGCCTTCTTCCCGCAACGTCTCTTCCGCAGGTGATTGCGCCTTTATCTGCACCCACCAGTAGGCTGCAAGATAGCCTGCCGTCAGCGCGACGAACGAGCTCGTAGCCACGGGCAAGACACCGATCGTTTCCATCAGCGCAGAAGGCGACAGGGGAGTCGCGATGGCAAGAATTGCGACAAAGGTCAGCGCCAGATGCAATAGCCGCGCAGCAAGATCACGCTGACGCCGGAAGGCGGCGGAACAGGCGAAAACCGCCACTAAGAACGGCACCGTCGAGAACACCAGCACCAGCAGCCAACGCCCTTCGAAGTAACCTGCCACCATCGCTTTCATCGCCGGCAAATATTCCGCAGTGCTACCAACGGCGCTGGGCGTATAGATAAAGAGCGCCACGATATAAATCATAAGAAACGCGCCGACTACTCCGTAGGGGCGGCGCAACCGAGTCGAGGCAACGTCCCAAACGGCCATAATCATCAGCGGCAGCATCGCGAGGGACAACGGAGAATCTGCAACTCCGCACCCGGCCGCAACCGCCCCAAGAGCTACGAACAACCATGCCGCATAACGCGGCAGATGAGCGTACGCGATGATAAACCCGAACGTCAACAGAGCCCAGGTAAAATCGAATAGCCGCGGTTCGACGCGCGTGGCGGCCTCGCGAACCGCCGGCGTGCACGCGAAGACGACTGCCGCAAAGATACCGCCAATGCGCGTGGCGGCGATTGCTTCTCCGGCAAAATCGTCCTGACCAATACGCCGGCGAAGAAAGCGGACAAAGACGACATAGAGAAGGAAAACGGCAATCGCTCCACTCACCCAGCCGATGTCAGCAAGAAATCCCTTCGCGAACATCGCCATCACTGGGTATGGCTTCAACGCAGAAACATCGTAGCCGCTCCAAAGCGCGGTCAAGCGGGCGCTTACGCCATGGTGAACGTAGTCGGCACTCGAAAAAGCAAAGAAAAGCGCAGCCGACGCCGCCAATGCTAACGCAATCAGCAGATCCGCAATCAACCGTTTCGTCTCTTTACTCATCTTCCGCTCCTTTCGATTTTGAGCACATCGCCTCGGCATGAAAGCTCCCGCACCTTTCCGGCGGCAAGCCGCGCGCGAACGACCGCCCGCCCCGCGACAATCTCGGCCTTAGCCTGCCCGCCGAGGCGGTTCACTGTTACAACAATCTGACCGACATCGATGGAGCTCAAGGGCCAAATATCGAGGTCGAGCTCCTCAGTGGAGCTTTCCGGAGCGGCTGCGTTGTTGCCTGCGTGCATAACCCCCGAGATCTTCGCTTCCGGATCGAGCTGCCTTACGCAGTAAAGGGCCGCTTCCGCTCGCATCGCGTCGATGCTTTTCGCATTCGCCTCGACAAGTGCTTGCGAGGCCGGATAGGCGCGAATCACCCGCGCACCGGCCTTGGAGAGAAGCTGCACTAACCGCTCCGTCCCCAATGCATCGCTACTTACAAGATATGGCTCGGTTTTCCGGAGGGAAGGCGTTATTTCCGGCTTTTTGAGAACTACAACATTAGTTACGGTGACGACATTGGTAACCACCGTCTCGACGAAATTGGTCACCACCACTGCCACGGGTGCAACCGACCTGGCAGGAGAAACTTGCAGCGTCATCGCACCAGATGACGCCTGCGCAACAGTGACAGATGATCCGTCCTGACGAAAAGAAAGTGCAGTGCATAAAATCGACAATGCCCAAAATACAAACGCCGCAAGCGCCAAGAAGAATGTTTTTCGCTTGAAAATCATATTGCAATTATATCAAAAATCAACACTCACAGTTTAATGTTTACAAAAACCGGCGAATGATCGGAAACACCCTCGGCCGAAATCACCACCGCTTCGCCGTCGAAATCGAGCGAACGCACGAAAATGTAATCAAGCGTACTGTCGCCGAATCTTCCCGTTCCCGGATGGGTCACGCGCCTCTCCAGCGGCAACCACCCGAGCGGCTCGACGAAGCCAGCCGCTTCGAGCGAAGAAAAAATTGTTTCTTTCGCGAAGGCATGGTTCCATTTGTCAGCATTGAAATCTCCCGCCAGAATCATCGGGGCCGGTTTTTTGCCGCGCCGGGGTTTTTCTTGCGCAAGCAACTGCTCAATCGCGCGCGAACGCTTTTCGCGATTAGCCTTGGCGATTGCTTCGGAGGTCTGGCCGTAGTTAGACTTAAGATGAACGCAATAGACGCTCGCCGTGACAGCGGGTTCGAGCACCAGAAGCGCGTGGGCATATCCACGCGGCGGAGCATCTTTTGGATTTTTCGTCTTTCTCCACACGCTCCAGTTGGCTCCGACCACTGGCAATGTGGTAGCGATAACATCTTGCTGCTGGTCGAAACGGTCGCGCCGACGATATCCAGAAACGACCGCCACGCGCAAGTTGGTGCGCGCGATTTCCCGGCACAGCATCTCGGCCACCGATTCGCCGTCGGTGTCGCGGCGGAATTCGTTAAAGCAAAGAATCAGGTCGTTAGTGCCTGCGGGATCGACCCTGTTGAGTCCTTCACGGATCATCCTTCCCGCCGCGCGAATAGCCCCTTGCTCGATTTCTGGGGCTGCGCGGTGCTCGGCGCGTCCGGACGGAAACCATTCTCCGTTCCAGACACCTACCGTGATGGCGGCCAGGATCAGTGTTGAAAATGTCATTCGATCGATTTGATCACCGGCGCTGGGGGCTTGTTGTAGACGCGCGAGTTCGGCGGCACGGATTCAATCAGCCAGACGCTGCCGCCGATTTCCGAATCATGCCCGATTACGGTGTCGCCGCCGAGAATCGTCGCACCCGCGTAAATGACAACATTATCCTCGACATTTGGATGCCGCTTGATGCCTTTGACGAGCGTGCCGGAAACTGGATCGCGGTCGAATGACTTCGCTCCAAGCGTCACGCCTTGGTAAATCTTGACGTTCCGGCCAATAACACATGTCTCGCCGATGACGACACCGGTTCCGTGGTCGATGAAGAAGCGCTCGCCAATCTTCGCTCCCGGATGGATGTCGATTCCCGTCTTGGAATGGGCAAGCTCCGACATAATGCGCGGAATGATCGGGACGCCGAGTTCGTAGAGTACGTGCGCTATACGGTGAATCGTCACTGCCAGCAGCCCCGGATAGGACATAACCACTTCCATCCTGCTCGACGCGGCCGGATCGCCCTCGTAGGCCGCGGTAATATCTGTCTCGACGACTCGGCGAATCTCAGGCAGGCTCGCGGTAAATTCAGCGACAATTGCCTTCGCGTCGCGCCCGGGACACAGCAGCACCACTTCGCGTTCCAGATCACGGGCGATTTTGCTGATTGCATCCTTCGCGCCCAATTCGCCGTAAACGCAAGGATGCATGGCCGCAAGCCCCTGTCTGAGGATGCGCGCGATTCTCTGCGGCAAGGTCATGATCGTTTCCTCCTGATGCGTGCGATAATACGCGATGCTCCCAGATTTTTCAAGCCGAGCGCCAGCAGTATCTTTCCGAGGAAGCGGCGGCTTTCCGCCTTAACCTCGACGATTTCGATATTCTCCTTCTCGCAGAGGCGACGAAAGTCTTTAAGCGTTATGCAATGAATGTTGGGTGTATCGTACCATTCGAACGGCAACTGCTTGGACACTGGCAACCGTCCACGCAACCCTAACTCAAGCCGTATCGCATAAGCAGCGAAATTTGGGAACGAAACTATCGCCTCGCCGGCGATGCGCAACGCTTCGCGCAAGAGTCCGCGGGGGTTCCTGACCTCCTGGAGCGTGTCGGAACAAATGGCTATATCGTAATGACCGTCGGGTATCACCGAAAGCCCCTCGTCGGCATCTTCCCAGAACGCATTGTGTCCGTCGTGAATCGTTTCCTTGAACGGATCGATATCGATATCCACCCCGTCGCCGCGCACCCCTTTTGTTTTCCTGAGCACGTTCAGCAGTGTTCCGTCTCCGCAACCAATATCGACGACCTTAGCCCCTTCGCGAACCATTGACAACACATTGCGATAGCGCTTTTTCTGCCAGGCGAGCACTTTCGTATGCCGACCCATAAGAAAACCGTAGACCAGCCCCGATAGATCATTGATATCCGTCAAGAACGAATCGTGGCCGGTTCCAGCCTCAAGATGGCAGTAGCTTACCGACTTGCCGTTCTTGAGCAGCGCCCTGACGATATCCTTCGACTGCTGCTCGGTGAAGAGAATGTCGTTGCGGTAGGAAACG
>CALYTX010000120.1 GCA_945487985.1 uncultured Verrucomicrobiota bacterium
GAGTTCGACCGCATGGTCGAGGAAGCCAAGCGAGAAGAGGCCGCCGCTGCGGAGGCGAAGCGGCAGAGCGAAGAGGAAGCTGGCGCCAAGGCGGAAGCGTCTGCTGCTGACAAGGGCGCGGAAGAAATCCCTGAGCAGGGTGATTTGTTGCCAAAGCAAGCGGCGGAGCCGCAGGATGATGACGACGACTTCTTCATCGATGATACGCCCGACGAATTCGACGATGACGATGATGACGATGATGACGAAGAAGAGGAGTTCGATGATGACGACGAAGCGCAATAGTCCGTTCGCCAGAAAGGTTGCGGCGGTTCTTGGCAGCCTTTGCACGCTGGTGTTTTGTGCGTGTGATTATGTTCGCACCGAAGACGGCAAGAAAGAGCGCCGCGAGCAGAAATACCAAGAGGCGATGATCGACTACAAGGCCGGAAATCTGGAGGCGGCGACGAAGAAGCTGGAAGAGGTCGTTCGCGCCAATCCGCAGAACATGAGCGCCCACTTCCTGCTCGCAACGCTTCTGCACGAGAAGAATGATTATCCTGGAGCCTATTGCCATTACTATGGGTTCGTGAAGAACGCTTCGGACAGCGACAAACTGCCGCAGGCGAAAAGCCGGCTTTTGCTGTGCGAGGAAGAGTTGGCGCAGATGCTCGCGAAAAAATACAACCTCGCAGAAAATGCAGTTGTGGCTCAGGCAGGGATGGTGCCGGCCAAAGACCTCGAGAATGTGCGTAAGAAACTCGTCGCGGCCGAGGAAACAGTAGAAGGGCTGAAGGCGACGAATCTGTCGCTCAAGGAAGAAAATGCGCGTCTCAGACGCATGGTGGCCAAAACGGGCGAAGAAGATGACGTCTCCGTTCGTATGCGCGTGGAAGATGTCCGCGATGTGCTCGACGATGATGGCGACGACGATCGGCTGGCTGGGCTGTCCGTCCATAACGAAAGCACCGATGATGGTGCTGCTCATGTCGCAGCAGGGATTGCCGCGGCTCGAGCGACGGCCGAGGAGGCCGACGATGATGGTGAACCTGAAGCGCTGCGAGGTCGCAAGGATCATTATTCAGGGGATGGGGTGCGGCCGTTGTTGATGACTGGTCCTGGGGCAGACAAAAAGGCAAACTCTGAGGCTGTGGCGACTGGAAGGCCCAAGATCTACACTGTTCGGGAAGGCGATAGTCTCAGCTCGATAGCGGTAAGGTTTTACGGTCGCCGATCGGCATGGAAGGAGATTCGCGAGGCGAACAAGGCAACAATTCCTCCCAATGGCGATATCCGGTATGGACAGGAGATAACGCTTCCGTAGTCATGGCGACAATTACTACCACTCTTGTGACCGAGGCTCACGGATATACGCGTTCGCGCGTGCCGTGGGATTTGGAGCAGCGCCGTCCTTCCCAGAACCAAACGCATACAGGCAAGAAATACGGCTGGAAGCTGATTCATTATATTTCCGGAGGCGGCATGAAAACATTCGGCCGAACCGTCCGGCAGGAAGAAGCCGAGATGAAGCGCAACCGTTTTCTCGCCGGCGCGGCGGTGGCTTTTGTCGTGTGGCTGACTCTTTTGCTCGTGTAGGGAAAATATTCAGGAAAGGATAGATTGTAAATGAGAAACGGTATTTTGACGGCACTTGTTTTGGTTGCGGGCAGCTCGTTCGCATTCGCCGAATCCGGGTCTGCATCGACTAGTTCTCGCAGTTCGTTTGTGAAAGAACAGGCCTATGAGGAAATGATGCGTGTTGGTGAACAGGTAGATGTGGTGCAGGCCAATGTTGAAGCGCTTTCTGATCGCCTTGGCCGCCTCGAGGGCGGCAAAGGCGAAATCGCGGCGATTAAAAGCGAGATCGAATCGCTGCGCGCCGATATTGCCAGCGTCCGCCGCGAAATGGGGCGCATGCGCGAGGAGATTACTCGTGATTTGACAAAAAAGATTGTCGATATTTCCAAGACCATGCGGCCGTCGCCCCCGCCCCAGGATCGTGCGCCGGTTTATACTGGCGCGGTGAAGGAATACCGCGTAATCAAGGGCGATACGCTTTCGCTAATTGCACAGGCATTCGGCACCACGGTGCAGAAGTTGCGCGAGATTAATTCGCTCAAGACCGATGTGTTGCAGGTAGGGCAGCGCATTTTGGTGCCTCGCAACTGAGATGCTGGAGAAATAGAAAGGATAGGGAAATGAAGATTCTGGTGGTAGGCGGCGGTGGACGGGAACATGCAATCGCCTGGCGGTTGTCGAAGGATCCTGAGCGGCATGAAATTTTTTGCGCTCCCGGCAATGTTGGCACGGCGGCGGTCGCGACTAATGTCGCTATTGGCGCGGAGGATGTTGACGCGCTTGCTCAGTGGGCGCGCGAGAACAATCCCGATCTTGTCGTGGTGGGACCCGAAGCGCCGCTGGTGAAGGGGCTTGTGGATAGGATTCTGACCTTGGGCATTCCCGCCTTCGGCCCAGTTGCCGCGGGGGCGCGCATCGAAGGATCTAAGCGCTTCGCCAAGGAGATCATGGAGGCCGCAGGGGTGCCTACCGGCAAGGCGGAAACATTCACCGACGCGGCCAAGGCGAAGGCGGCGCTCGTGAAATACTCGCTTCCGGTGGTGATCAAGGCCGATGGACTTGCCGCAGGCAAGGGTGTTGTAGTTGCCGAGACTCTCGCCGCGGCCGAAATGGCGATTGACGATATGCTGGTATCTAATCGTTTCGGTGCGGCTGGCGCAGAAGTGCTGATCGAAGAGTTTCTGCACGGCGAGGAGTGCTCGATTCTCGCGATGGTCGACGGTGAGAATGTTGTGTTGCTGCCCAGCTCGCAGGACCACAAGCGCGTTTTCGATGGCGATCAGGGACCAAACACCGGCGGCATGGGCGCCTATAGCCCCGCGCCGGTCGTGACTGAGGAGATGCTGCCCGTCATCAAGGAGAAAATCATTTTGCCTGTTGTTAGGGAACTCAAGCGGCGATCGATTACCTATCGTGGAATTATTTACGCTGGCTTGATGATCAATAACGCTGGCTCTCATCCGCGCGGACCGCTGGCTATGAGCGGATCCGAAATTAACGTTGTCGAATTCAACGCGCGTTTTGGCGACCCGGAAACCGAAGCCGTGCTGCCGCGGCTTGGTGGAAGTTTCGCGACGGCGCTTCTGCACGCGGCCACTGGACGCCTCGAGGAAGCAGACATAGTCGTCAAGCAGGGTGCGGCGGCCACGGTGATTGCCGCTTCCGAAGGGTATCCTGGTTCCTACGGCAAAGGCAAGGAAATTCTGGGCCTTGCCACGCAAAACGAAGAGTCGGTTGTTTTCCATTGCGGGACTGTCTCGAAAGACGGCAAAACCCTCACGGCCGGCGGACGCGTCCTGTCCGTCACGGGACTCGGGAAAACTCTCCGCGAAGCGGTTGATCACGCTTACGATCGGATAGCTGGCATATCGTTCGAGGGGATGTTCTTTCGCAAGGATATCGCACATCGCGCGTTTGAACGAAAGTGAAAGTGTTTTCGCTCGCCAGTGGCTCAAAAGGCAACGCTTACTGCGTCGAATCGCAAGGCGTGTTGTTGTTGATCGATTGCGGTCTTAGCTGCCGCGAATTGATTCACCGCCTCGGTAGCGCCGGCTACGATGCCGAGTCGATCGCGGCGGTTGTATTCACTCATGACCATAGCGATCATATTGCCGGCGTAGAATCCTTTCATCGTCGCTATCCTATGGTCGAGTTGAATGCCACAATGATAACCGCCGAGGCGATTGCCCAGCGTTCCGGGCTGACAATCGAGGATTTCTACACGTTCGAAATCGGGCAGGAATTCGCCACCGGGCCGTTTCTGCTTGAGTCCTTTGGCGTCCCCCATGATGCCGCCGACCCGGTCGGTTATGTAGTGCGCGCCGACGGGTGCACTTACTTCCACGGCACCGATATTGGCACGCCACTTGAATCAATAGGACGGCAACTGTCGCGGGCCGATGTTGCCGTTCTCGAGTCCAACCATGACCCGGTGATGGTTTGTAATTCCCCGCGTCCGGAAAGTACCAAGCGGCGGATACTCGGTGCGCGCGGCCATTTGGCCAACGACGAGTGCGCGCAACTCGTGCGGCGCTTCGCCTCCCAGAAGCTCAAGCACCTTTTCTTAGCGCATCTTTCGCAGCAGTGCAATACTCCTGAGCTTGCCGAGAAGGCTGCGAGAAGTGCGCTTGCGGAAATCGGCCGCAGCGATGTTGCGCTGGAAATCCTTCTGCAGGACAAGCCGTCGAGCGTGTTCTGCGGTGTCATGCAGCCGCAAATCGTATAGAGTCGACAAACGAACCTGCCGCCATGCTCGATTTTCGCAATATATCAGTCCATTACGGACATCAGGACGTCCTGACGGGTGTCACGTTCCGCGTCAACAAGGGAGACCGCGTGGGCGTGGTCGGTCCGAACGGTTCGGGCAAGTCAACGCTGTTCAAGATCGTGCTGGGAGAGATGGGGACGGACTCGGGCGAGCTCATCATCGAATCGAATCCGCGCATTGGCTGGACGCGTCAGAATCCTGAGCCGGACACGCCCGAGGAGACGCTCCTCGAGTATTCGCTCCGCGGCATTCCCGGTCTGTCCGAGATGGAGGCCGAGATGGCCGAACTCGAGCAGGACCTGGCGGATCCGGCGAAGATGAAGCGCTATGGCGAGCTGCAGACCAAGTTCGAGCACCTCGGCGGCTATGACATTGAGACGCGTGTGAAGGTCGCTCTGGGCGGTCTTGGCTTCTCGGTCGAGGAATTCACGAAGCCGTTCAAGTCCTTCTCGGGCGGTTGGCGCATGCGTGCGGAACTGTCGCGCGTCCTCGCGTCAAAGCCCGACCTCCTGCTGTTGGACGAACCGTCGAACTACCTGGACCTGCCGGCCGTCGACTGGCTGCAGAAGTTCCTGAAGGCGTATGACGGCACGC
>CALYTX010000121.1 GCA_945487985.1 uncultured Verrucomicrobiota bacterium
CTTCCTGTTCAATCGGGTTTTGGGTGGCCAAGACGAAAAACGGCTCGGCCAGCGGATAGGAGGCGTTGCCGACGGTAACGGAATGTTCCTGCATTGCTTCGAGAAGCGCGGCCTGCGTCTTGGGCGGAGTACGGTTGATTTCGTCGGCAAGCAGCATATTGGCGAAGAGCGGTCCTTTCACGAAGCGGAAAACGTGCTTTCCAGTAGCGCGGTCTTCGTCAAGCACCTCGGTGCCGGTGATGTCGGCCGGCATCAAGTCGGGAGTGAACTGCACACGCTTAAAACTCAAATCGAGCACATCAGCAAGAGTGCGCACGAGAAGCGTCTTGGCTAACCCCGGAACGCCGGTCAAAAGCGCATGTCCGCGGGCGAAGATCGCCGTGAGCACCTCTTCGATCATGTTTTCCTGGCCAACAATCGTCTTGGCCAGCTCCCGTTTCATTTCGCCGAACTTCAAGTGCAGTTGTTCAACGCGGCGAACATCATTTTCGTCGAGTTTCTCCATAGTGTTCATTTCCTTTCCTCTTCATTGTCGTCGACCGTTTCGTCGCGCTGGTAGATTGGGAGCATGCGGTAGGGAACGGTAAAAGCCAGCACCGCCATCGAGGTGGTATAGACCTTGTTACCTTCGTTGCCGCCACCGCGCCAGGAACCATCGGCCGCCTGGCGTTTGATATACGTTTCGTACATCCACTTTTCGAATTCGCGCCACAGTTCGCCACCAAGCTGAAACAGACCTTGCGAAGTGTAGTAAAGCGCGTAGAAAACATAGCCGTTGTTCGAGGAAAGCGTATGGCGATAAGTCTTCGCCACATAATCGGCGCCACGCAGCGCATCCTCGTCAAGATGACGCCCGCACAACTCCAGGCAAAGAATAGCCGCGCCTGTAAGCGTCTCGGAGAACTGGCCGTTGGCTGACTGGTAGCTAAACGCGCCGGAATTGCGGTTCTGACAGCGCTTAATGAACAATACTGCTTTTTCAATTGCATCGCTCGGCAGGCGCATGCCATTGAGGCGCGCGCTCCTAAGCGCCATCAAGCACCACCCGCTGCACGAGAGGTCGGAATCGGACGAATCGGGGTTGTAGCGCCAGCCGCCGAGGTGACTCGGGTGGGATTTCTGCTTGTTCTGGGCGTCGAGAATAATCTTCACCGCCAACGGCAGAACCCGGTCGATGCGCGCTTGGCGCTCTTCATCAACCATACCGCTCATCTCCGCAAGAAACAGCGTGGCGATAGCGTGGGCATACATCCGACCATTGCCGGCCGCGCCCATGTAGCCGCGGAAACGCCCCTTCCCCGACATATCGGCCGTGGCCAACACGCGATCGAGGCATTTGAGGATTGTCTCGCCATACGGCTCGGATTGAGGCAGATGGCCCTTGGAAAGAAACGCCATCCCAGCCAGGGCAGGTATCGCCGCGGAATCGCCATACTGACCAGGGAAAGCACCGTCAGGCAACTGACAGGAACGGATATACTTAAGCGCGCGTTCAACTGCACGATCTACCTCGTCGGCCTCGGGCGAGAATAGCGATTCGCCCCCGACGACATTCCAAAGCGAACCCCGGGCGGAAACTTCGCGCCCAACTTCCGGCAGCGGAGCCTTCTTGCTTGACGCAACCGACACCGCGCCCACTCCGGCAGCAATGGCAGCAGCGAAGCCAAGTGCACACAACGCCCCGGCAACTGTTATGCGGCGGAAAAAGGAGTGTTTCGGACGCGTCGAGCGCAAAAGCCGCTCAGTAAAATCGTCCGCCATCTCGGTTTGCAACAACATCGCGCGCAACGCCTTTTTCGCATAGTGCAGGCGACTGCGGATGGTGCCTTCGGGCAGATTTGCGACTTTTGCGATTTCGGCGGTGGACATTTCCTCGAAAAACCGCAACACCACGACCTCTCGGAAATTATCCGGCAACATTTTTACCGCTCGCCGCACGGCTTCAGCGCTGCCGCGGAAGGCAAATTCAGCAAATTGATCCTTGTCATCTTCAATATCGGGCAGTTGCGCGTCGTGATAGACCTCGGGGCGCGACGACTTCTTGCGCAGGTCCATGCGGTGAAAATTCAACAGTATCGTGTAGATCCAGTAATAAAACGAGCCTGTGGGGCGAAAGTCGTTGATGTGAAGAATTGCTTGCTCAAACGCCCTGAAAACGAGATCTTCCGCTTCGTGGGGGTCGCGACAGAGCATTTCCGCTGCGGTTGTAAGCCGCGCACGGTATTCGCTCACCAAGCGCTTAGTGCCTACCTCTCGGTCGGCTATAATCTCTTCGTACAGTTGCATCTTCCATAATCAATAATGCGCCGCGTCGGAAAATGTTCAAGAGTTTTTGCGCGGGAAGATGTTTTGCGCTGGCAGAACGATTGGTACGCCCTTCTTGCCAAAACATTCTAAGGGAGCGACTTCGAAACGGATGCGCGCGCCGATGGGAAGTTCCTGTTTCGTAAAAGTACAGACGGTCGGCCGTGCGCTTTTCGATTCTGGCAAATGGAAGCCAGTGGCGATAACGCGCTTTTGCGCGACAACGAGTTCAACATCGTCTTCTTCAATCACTGCCGTCACTTCGTATTCAAACACGCGGCATCCGTCGACGGACAATGCCGCAGGAATGGCGATGTCGGCGACCTCACCGTGGCGGCCATCCTTCCTGAAAGACAGTTCCAGGGTCGCGCAATTGCCGAATTGCGGCGCATGACGTGTGGCGGGACGCTGCGCGGGAGCATAATGCGTCCCATCACGGGTCGAAAGCGGCATCACCCAATCTTCGCCGAGTGATTCACCCCAGGTGAAATCGCGACGATGAATGATTATTGCGCTATCGCCGACTTCCACAAGCATCCCCTGCCGGCCGCCGTTGAACGTATCGATTCCTGGTGAAATGTGTTCGCGCGGCCAATGCGCATATCCACTGTTATTACCGCCGAAATTGCCGGTATCGCGCAGATTGTAGTCATGGCTGGAATAGCGCATCGAGCTGGTATTGATCGAGGTGAACGCACCCTGCCAGATCGTACGTTCGTCAGTTAGCGGGTAGTGGGAGTGACCCGAAAAGGCAAAGGCGTTCGGATAGTTCGAGAGTGCCTTGGTCGACTCGCCGCCGTCCGCACCCCACGCCCACGTGCCGAAGCAAGTATCCTTCGGATGGGCGTGTTGAACATAGAAAAACGGTCTAGAACCGCGCAACTCGTCATCGTGGGACTTTAGAAAAGCGTCAAGTCTGCCATCGGTCCAACAGTTCCAATGCGCACCAATAACCTTATAACCCTTTACATTCTTAATCCAGATTGGCTCGTACTTTTCCTTGAAGCATCGTTCCCAGCTCATGGCAATAGACTGCTCGCTGGCACTAATCACATCGGCGACAATCTCGGGATTCTTGCGATCTGCCGCTTCAGGAACAGCCCATGCCAAATCTGCGACATCGTGGTTGCCGTAGACAAAAAGCTTCTCCACATGACGTCCGTCTGGCGCAGTGTCGTCGGGAAAGACCTTGAACCATGCATTAGCGGCATTCTGAAGCTGATGGACTCTTCCTTGATCGGCAATATCCCCTGCGATAATCACGCCATCCGCCCCATTATCGCGAAAATATTCAAACGCCTTAACCAGCCAGCGCGTATCCCAATCGGGATTATCCATTTCGCGAATATGGACATCGCTCAGGATGCCAAGCTTCAGCCTCGCCTTTGCGCCCAGCGAAGCACCGGGAAAATTTAACGCCCTACATCCAGCCAGAGCACTCAACGCTAATGTCCCGCCCAAAAACGATCTTCTTGTTTCCATCATCGTCCCTCTGTTCAGCTTGTTTTAGTTAAACAATCCATCGCCAACTTATCGGCCGCTCAGGATGAATATTCATTCACGCGGTAGCGCCACGCGGTTGCCGGGGAAATAGCGCACGCGTCCCTTCAGACGCAAGGCCATACACAAAGCGTTAACCTTCGCTGCGGAAAACTTCGTCTTGCGCACGAGTTCGTCGATTGAGACTCCTTCTCGGTCGATATGCTTCATAATGATCGCTTCCTCGATACTGAACGGCGCGGGTGCGGCAATCGTCTGCGCCTTGGAAGCATCTATTGCAACCTTTCCAGCACGGCAGTTGCACGCGCGCGGCGAGATAGCCGCGACGGTTTCGCGCGGGGGAAAAAGCCCGCCCATTTCTTCTTCGACATCGAAAGGCGAGCGGACAAGCCGTGCACCGTCGCGGATGAGCTTGAGGCAGCCTTGACTGGAGCGGCTGTCAACACGTCCGGGCACCGCCATGACCGTGCGTCCGAGTTCGGCGGCGAAACCTGCGGTGATGAGCGTTCCACTCTTGATGGGAGATTCCACCGCGACAATGCCGCGGGCGAGCGCGGCAACCACATGGTTGCGCTGCGGAAAAGTCTGAACATCGGGCGCACGCCCGAAGGGAAACTCGCTAACCACCGCACCGCCGTGTTCGACAATTTCGCGAGCAAGAGCGCGGTTTTCCTCGGGATAGAAGCGGTCAAGCCCTGAACCGATTACTCCGACGGTAACGCCACCCGCCGCGAGCGCACCTTCGTGCGCTGCCGCGTCAATGCCTATCGCAAGACCTGAAACAATCATCCAGCCGTTGGCCGCCAAATCGCGCGCAAAAGCAAAAGCCTGGTCGCGTCCGTAAGGCGTGGAGCGGCGCGTACCCACGATGGCGATGCCACGATTGCCGAGTGCCTCGACACTACCCTTGACATAGAGCGCCAGCGGTGCGCCTGGCGTGTCGCGCAGAATTTGCGGATACTGCGCGTCGGCTGGAGTAAGAATCTCAACATTGAACCGTTTAGCCGTGGCCAATTCGCCAGCGAAATCCACTTCTCCGCCCGCACGGGAAACTTTCACTGGACAGTTTTCCCAGGCAGCGGCCGCCGAACC
>CALYTX010000122.1 GCA_945487985.1 uncultured Verrucomicrobiota bacterium
CGTGAAGGCGAGTTTTGTTTTTACCAATCCGAACTCGCGCGTCATGCAGGGCGATCTCGAGTTTCCAATCCCCGCCGGCGCGTTTGTCTGCGGCTACGCTCTCGAGATAAACGGCGAGATGGTGCCGGGCGTCGTCTGTGAGAAGGAGAAGGCGCGCGTGGCCTTTGAGAACGAGACCCGCAAGGGCGTCGATCCAGGCCTTGTCGAGCAGGTAAAGGGCAATATCTGGAAGACGCGCATCTTCCCGCTCAACCCGAAGACGCCGCGTCGGGCCGAGGTTGAATATGTGGCGGAGAAGGTAGGTGTAGGGGAAGGTGTAGGTAGAGGTGGAGAGACGGTCGTTTACGAGCGGGACGGGGACGATGTCTTCTGCGCGAGGCTCGCGCAATCAAACAATCAAACGCGCCAAACGATCAAACAGTTCTCCAAGGGGACGATTCTTTGGGATGCGTCGCTTTCGCGGCTTGACAAGGTGGCAGGGGATCGCGCGAAGCTTGCGGCAGAATTGCCCGAGACGGGCGAGTGGCAGCTCGTGGTCTTTGCGAACGAACCGACCGCGCCGCGCGCGTTCACGGCTAAATCTGAACTACTGAAGACAATCGACGCGGTCGTGTACGATGGCGGCACGGATATCGCCGCGGCGATGGCGACAACGCAGCGCGGAACGCCGGTTCTTATTTTCACGGACGAGATTGACACGCTTGCCGAGCAGCCTTTCGATCTGGACGGGGACCGCTCGATTGTCGTCGGCTCTCGCCCGGCGTCGGCGCAACACGCGGTCGAGGTCTGCAAGGTGGCGAAGGATGCGCCGCTGCCGAAGATCGCGCCGAAGGCGTCCAAGCTGCTGGCGAGCGTCTGGGCGGCGCGGCGGATGCAGGATCTGGCCAGCCAGTCCGATGCACGCAAAGACGAATTCTTAGCGCTCGGTCGCCGGTATGGCGTGGCGGGTCCCGGTTTTTCGCTGATCGTTCTCGAGACGCTACAGCAGTGGCTCGACCACAAGATCGAGCCGCCGGCGGCGTTGGCGATTCACGACGAGTGGGTGAAGCTCCGCGCGGCGGAGGACGATCCTATCGCCGCGAAACAGGCGAAGGCCGATCACGAGGCGCAGCTGCTCAAGTACTGGGAGGAGCGCGTGAAGTGGTGGAACAATCCCAAGCCGCCGCGGAAGACGCCGAAGAGCGGACTGTTCGAGAATCTAGTTAATTTAGTTCGCGAGAGCGCTGCGGGCAATTCCTCGGCATCGGTCCGGGCTCGTCGCCGTGAATCGGTGCCAGCCGCAGAGGTTCAGTCAATGGCGGAGGATGAGGGTGCGCTGGCATCGCACAACAGATATCTGGCGGTCAGCGAGCCCATGGCGTCCGGCGCGGCCGGATCCGGCAAAGCACCGTCCGTGACGCTGAAGGCCTGGGATCCGAAGACGCCGTATATTGAAGCGCTCAAGCTGGCGGCGAAGGGTGATGCGTATGCGGTTTATCTCAAGCAGCGCGAGACGTTCAAGGATTCGCCGGCGTTCTATCTTGATTGCGCGGGCTGGTTCTTCACGCAAGGCGACGCGCCGACGGCGCTCAAGGTCGTCTCGAACCTCGCCGAATTCAAGCTCGAGAACGTCGCGCTCTGGCGCACGATGGGCTGGCGTCTGCGGGAGGCGGCGCTGAAGGGCGATGCCAAGACGATGGATCTGGCGGTGCGCGCTTTCCGCAAGGCGCTCGAGCTGCGCGGGGAGGAGGGGCAGTCTCGCCGCGACCTCGCGATGGTGCTTGCCGAGCGTGGCAAGCGCTGCGGTTCGGTTCGGGATCTCGAAGAGGCCTTGACGCTTCTCCACGAGGCGGCGTTTCGCAACCACGCGCGTCGCGCGACGCGCCGGAGCAACGACATTCAGGTGGCTGTTTTCGCACTGGAGGAGTTGAACGGACTCCTTGCCTGGTGCGAGGCGAACAAGGTGACGGTCGGGGCGGTGAAGGCGCCGTCGTTAGATGCGGCCTACCGCCGCGATTTGCCGGTCAAATTGCGTATTGTCCTGAGTTGGGATGCCGACGAGACGGATATCGATTTGCACGTTCTCGAACCGAATGGCGAGGAGGCGTTCTACGGGAACCGGCGAACCGCCGAGGGCGGCTTCGTATCCGAGGACGTGACGACGGGGTACGGTCCCGAGGAGTACCTCAAGAAAGATCTGGAAGCCGGCGTGTATCGCGTGCTGACGAATTACTACGCTTCGCACCAGACGACGCTGACGGGCGCGACGACGGTTCAGGCAACGGTGTACACCGATTGGGGAACCGCAGAGGAGAAGATGCAGATTCTGACGCTCCGGCTCGACAAGCCGAAGAACAAGGTGATAATCGGCGAAATCAAGCTGGATTGATGCGACGGAAGCGGCTGCGCGAAAAGAAATCAAGGAAAAACCGAAGATGGAAAGATTCGAACTGGCGGGGGAATTGCAGGAAGAAATCCGTGCGTGTGTAATGGGCGAAGGCTTTATGAAACTCGTCCAGAGCGTCCGCCGCAACGGCAAGCAGTTCAAAATCTCCTTGCGTCCCGTGGAAATCGGCGGCGAGCGGAAATTCCAGGCCGAAATGACCGACAACGGCCAGGTGCAGGTGAAGAATCTCGACGCCGCCGCGGCGGCCGAGGGTCTGGAGGAGATTATCGCCCAGCGCGGCGCGCGCGATTTGCATTTGATGGGCGCGACCGGCGATTTGCACATTCGCGTGACGAAGAAAGGCCGCGTGCTCGTTTCGCGGTCGGCCGCGATGAACCGCACGGTCGAGCTCCGGCCGCACGACCGCGTCAAAAGGCTGCCGTTGGCGAGTTTCGATTCGGCCATGCTGCTCAAAGCAGTGGGAATCGCGGACGGCGAGGGACGGGTGCGCGCGTCGATGCGCGGCAAGTACGATCAGGTCAACGAGTTCCTCAAGGTCGTCGGCGAGACGCTGCCGCACGAGCCGCCGGAACGATTCACGGTGGTCGATTGCGGTTGCGGCAAGGCGTATCTGACGCTTTCGCTGTGGTATTATCTGACCGAGACGCTGAAATACCCCAAGGTGCGGATAATCGGCATCGACCGGCGCGGCGATGTCGTGGCCGCCGCGAGGAAGATGGCCGAACGGCTCGACCTCGGCGACAAGGTGGTTTTTGTCGAGGCCGACTTGACCGACTTCGACGGTTGTATTCCTGGTGCGGACGCCGCGGGCGGCGCGCCGTTTTCGGCCGATCTGGTAGTCTCGCTGTACGCCTGCGATACGGCCACCGACGAGGCGCTGGCCAGGGGAGTGGAATGGAAGGCCAGGTATATACTTTCCGCGCCGTGCTGCCAGCACGAACTCCAAAAGGAGCTCGCCGGACGCAGCGGACGCGTCAATCTGCCCTCGGCGCCGTTCGCGGGGCTGCTGCGTCAATCGATCCTACGCGAACGGCTTTGCGACATTCTCACCGATTCTTTCCGCGCGCTGATTATGCGCATTTTGGGATTCAAGGTTCAGGTGATAGAATTCGTTTCGAGCGAGGCGACCGCGCGCAACATAATGCTCAAGTGTGAATACGCGGTGAAGCCGGGCCAGCGCGGCACGGTAAGCGAATACCTCGAACTGCGAGATTTCTGGCAGGTGTCGCCATGGCTGGAAAAGCGTCTGGACAGAATGCTCGCCAAGTATTTTTCCCGTTTCGAATGAACGCAGAAATGCTGAAATTCCGCGCCGGCGTCGTCCGCCGCATCCGCAGCTTCTTCGATGCGCGCGGATTTGTCGAGGTGGAAACGCCAGTGCGCATCGCTGCGCCCGCGCCCGAGTGCCACATCGACTGTCCGCCGGTGGCGACCGGTGGGTTTTTGCGCGCTTCACCGGAATTGCAGATGAAAAAACTGCTCGCGGCCGGACTCGAACGTATTTACCAAATCGGGCCCTGCTTCCGGGACGGCGAGCGCGGCAAGCGCCACAATCCCGAGTTTACGATGATCGAATGGTATCGCCGCCATGCCACCTATCTCGATATTCAGCGCGATCTGGAGGCGCTGTTCGCCGAGCTGGCGAAGGACGGGAAGTGCGCGGGTGCGCTCAGGTCGGTCCGCGTCCGCGACGCCTACCGGCAATGGGCGGGATGGGATCCGTGGACCGAGTGGGACCAGGATCGTTTCGATTTCGACATGGCCGCCGTCATTGAACCGCGGCTCAAGGAAATGGGCGGCGGGGTTTTTCTGACCGATTATCCTGTCGCGGCCGCATCGCTTGCCGTAGTCAGCGGCGGTGTGGCCGAGCGGTGGGAGTTTTATTTCGACGGAATCGAGCTGGCGAATGCCTTCACCGAGCTTTGCGATGCCGAAGAACAGCGCGCGCGCTTTGCCGCAGCCAGAGCCGAACGCCGCTCCCTTGGCGAGGCGGACTATCCTTTCGACGAAGAATTCCTTTCGCTGCTGCCGGTCGTTGGCAGCGCCGCCGGCGTTGCGCTGGGGATCGACCGATTGGTGATGGCGCTGTCCGGTGCCAGTTCGATTGGCGAGGTGCGAGTACTCGGTCAACACCGCTAACGCGGTCTTGACTGACCGAGAAAAAATGGGATTTTTTCACAAACCTCTGAAGAGCCTTTTTTTGGTAAAATGTTCCCATCACGAAACGGAGGTGGCACATGGCGTTCCGAAACCTGGCTGTCTTGGCTTGCATGTTCACGTGCGCGGCATCGGCGTTCGCCCGTGCCGAGTTCGCGTCTCTCGCACAGGCGCAAGCGGCGTTCGCGACGGGAGACCCCGCCGACCGGGAGCGCGCCTACCGCTACGTCCTTGACGCGGCTGGGGCCGCCGACGGGCGGAACGCCTCCGCCTGGCTGCAGGTCCTGCGGACGATGGCGGTGGCCCTTGCGGGGGAGGACGCGGC
>CALYTX010000123.1 GCA_945487985.1 uncultured Verrucomicrobiota bacterium
CGCTCAACGCGCTGGGAAACGAGATTGCGTTTCCGACGGACGGCTTGAGCGACGCCTCGCGTCAGCCTGATCGCGTCGTGCGCGAGCTACTGGACCGGCTGACGGCGGCGTCAGGCACCGAGGTCGCGATTGACGTCGACGAGTGTCCTGACCTTTTCCCGGTGCTGACGGTCGTCGCGGCGGCGCATCCTCGCGTGACGCGGTTCACGGGTATCCGCCGCTTGCGGCTGAAAGAGTCGGACCGTGTGGCGGCAATGGCGGACGTGTTGGCTCGGTTGGGCGTTGCGGTCGAGGTGTCGGAAGACGTCTTCGTCGTTCACGGCACCTCCCTTCCACTCAAGGGAGGCGATTTCGTCTCTTACGACGACCACCGCGTTGCGATGTCGATTGCCGTTGGTGCGACCCGCGCGTCGGAGGCGGTCGTCATCGACAATGAGGCGTGCGCGGCTAAGTCCTATCCGACGTTCTTCGCGGACTTTTCTGCGTTGTGTGGCTTGGGGTAAGCCGGACTTTTGGTACAATTCAGATTTCGTGGGTTCGGAAACAAGGAGACTTTCTCGAAGGATCTTCGTTCGTTTATGTCGGCGGAAACGGTGTTGATGTCTGTGGCGGCGTTGACGGTTGCGGGTGTCCGCTGCTACTTCAACCTCGGGCGTCTTGAGGATCCCGAGTTCACGATCCGTAGCGCCCCGGTCGTCACGGACTATCCGGGCGCGACGCCGGCGCTCGCGCCGGATGCGTCCGTGTCTTGTCAGCGATTCGTGCTGGGACCCGGAGAGGCGCAGAAGATTCAGCTTCGTCTCACGGGGCCCGATGTCGCGCGACTTCGTGCGTTCGGCGACGGACGGCGTGACGGTCGGGTCCTACCGGCGCGATCGTCGAGGCCGGCGTCTCGCGTCTCACCCCGATAAATAAAGGGTGAGCGGTAGCAGAGCGTTCTTTGCCAACCATCGGAGTTAAAATCTCGGCTTGAGCAGCCTCACTTCCGCGAGAGGGCAAAAATGGGTAAACTCCATATTAGACGTCGGAGGCGCAGCAAGGCGACATTGTGGTAAAATATGCGCATGACCAAATCAGGAGGTGCTATGCAAAAGATTCTTATCGCCGCCGCTGTCGCGGCGGCGGGCGGTTTCGCGACGGGAGCCGGGGAAATCTACCGCGACGCGTCGCAGCCGGTCGAGCGGAGGGTAGAGGATTTGCTCGGGCGTATGACTCTCGACGAGAAGATCGGCCAGCTATACCAATCCATCGCCGAACCCGACTGGCGTCCGATGGAAGGGCAGTTCGACGCGGTGCGCAAGGGTGAAATCGGTTCATTCATCAACCTTTATCGCGAAAAAGGCGTCGACCGCGTCGACTGGCGCGGGACGGTGTCGCGGCGCTGTCACGACACGTTGCAGAAAATCGCCGTCGAACAATCTCGTTTGGGTATTCCGCTTATCTTCGGCCACGATGTCATCCACGGCTGCTACACGATCTTCCCCAGTCCCTTGACGCTCGCCTGCGCCTTCGAGCCGGATCTTTTCGAGACGGCGCAGCATTTCGCCGCGCGCGAGGCGCGCTGGGCTGGATACGACTGGACATTTGCGCCGATGTGCGACACGGCGCGCGATCCGCGCTGGGGACGGGTCATGGAAACCTGCGGCGAAGATCCCTATCTCAATGCGCTTTGCGTTGCCGCGCAGGTTCGCGGTTTTCAGGGCGCCGACGCTTCCGCCGCCGACCGCATACCCGCGTGCATGAAGCATTTTGTCGGCTATTCCGACTCGATGGGCGGGCGCGACTACAACATTACCGAATGTTCGGAATGGACGCTGCGCAATCTCCATCTGATTCCCTTCCGTGCGGCGGCGGCCGCCGGAGTCGAGACGGTCATGTCGAGCTTCAATACCGTCGACGGACGCCCGGCGGTGACCAGCCGGCACACGCTTACGGACATTCTGCGCGGTGAATGGGGGTTTTCTGGTTTCGTCGTTTCCGACTGGAACGCCGTCCATGAAGCGATCGAGTGGGGCTACGCAAAAGACGGCGCCGAAGCTGCGCGCATGGCGCTTAGGGCCGGCAACGATATGGAAATGTTCTCGCGCCACTACCCCGACAATCTCAAAGGCGAAATCGCTGCCGGCCGCATGGAGATCGGCGTGCTCGACGAGGCGGTCCGCAGGATTCTTCGCGTCAAGTTCCGCACCGGGCTTTTCGAGCGGCCGTATGCGATCGAACTGCCAGGCGACGAAGCGCTCAAGGCCTTCGACGCCTGCGCGCACGAAGCGGCGAAAAATTGCGCGGCCAAAAGCATCGTGCTGGTCAAGAACAATGGCGTTTTGCCGCTCAAGGCGAAGAAAATCGCGCTGATCGGTCCGCTTGGCGACGACAGACGCGAAATGATCGGCGCTTGGGATGCGCGCTCGGAAGCTTGTCGCACGACGCTTTTCGACGAACTCAAGGCTGCGTTCGCCGACGGAGAAGTGATTATGGCCAAGGGATGCGCGGTCAATACGGTCGCGAGCGTCCAGACGAAGGAAGACGGCGGCAAAGCCGAATCCGCCGCAACTTCGACCGCCGGCATCGACAAGGAGTCTGTCGACCGCGCCCTCGCCCTCGCGGAAGTGGTTGTTCTGGCGCTCGGGGAAGACCGCAACTGGACGGGCGAGAACCACTCGCGCTCGCGTCTGACGCTGACCGGCGCGCAGCAGGATCTTTTCGATTATGTCGCCGACTCGGGCAAGCCAATCGTGGCGATTGTATGCTCGGGACGGCCGCTGGCGCTGCCTTCGGTCTGGGAGCGGGCGGACGCGGTCTTCTACGCCGGTCAGCCAGGATGCGAAGGTGCGGCGGCGCTTGCAGCGCTCATTTCCGGCAAGCTTTCCCCGGAAGGGCGTCTGTCGATGTCGGTGCCGCGGGATGTCGGTCATTTGCCGGTTTTCTACAACTCCTACCGCACGGGCAGGCCCGGTTCTGGCCGCTACGACGACGCGTTTGAGCAGGACGCGAAATATCCCTTCGGATACGGGTTGACCTACACTACCTTCGCCTTTTCGCCTACCCGCATCGATGGGCGCACGGCGAAGTGCGAGGTGACGAATACAGGTGCGCGCGAGGGAGTGGCCGTAGCACAGCTTTATGTGGGCGCTGCGGCATGTCCGGACGGCGTGCGTCCGCGGCGGGAACTCCGCGGGTTGCGCAAATTGTCCCTTCGACCTGGCCAGACGGCGCAGGTGGCCTTCGAACTGGATGATGCGGTCTTGGCCTACACCGATCGTTCGGGCGCGCTGAAGACGGCGTGCGGACGGTACGAGGCGGTAATCGCGCCAGATTCCGCCTCGGGCAGCGGCGCGAGCTTCGTCAGGGAGTAGGGCGAGGACAAAATTTGCTATAATATAAGCTGGATTTGCCGGTTGTTGTAAAGAACATTCTTTCTAGGAGAAATTGCATGATTCTGCTTGTTGGTGCTGAGGCTTATTCGCCGTTCCGTATGGATGCGATCAAGGATGCCATCGCCAAGACGGAGCCTTCGTTAGGTCCGGTGAAAATCGATGCGCGCTGGGTCTATGCGATTGAGGAGGCCGAGGGTGGAGTTTCGCAGGACGATCTTTCGCGGGCAATGACGCTGCTCAATGCCGAGGGGGTTTGCGATGGAGCCGACTTTTTCGTTACCCCTCGCAAGGGGACGATTTCGCCGTGGTCGACCAAGGCGACGGATATTTTCCGCAATTGCGCGCTCAAGACGATTGTCCGCGTCGAGCGCGGAATCCGCTATCGCGTTTCCAGGCCGCTTTCGCCCAACTCATGCCATGTGCTCTATGACAGGATGACCGAAGGGGTCTACGATGACCTTTCCGATCTTTTCGCCGAGGCCAACCCCCGTCGCGGACGCACTTACGATGTTCTCGGCAAGGGCGTGGAGGCCATCCGCGAAGCGAACGCGGAAATCGGCCTGGCCATTTCCGAACCTGAAATGGAGTATCTCTCGCGCAGTTTCGCCGCGGCCGGTCGCAATCCGACCGACACGGAGCTGGTGATGTTCGGCCAGGTCAATTCCGAGCATTGCCGCCACAAGATATTCGGCGCCGAGTTCATCATTGACGGACGCAAGCAGCGCCATTCGCTTTTCGGGATGATCAAGAACACCCACGAGAAACGTCCGCAAGATACGCTTTCAGCCTACAAAGACAACTCGTCGGTGATCGCCGGCTTCAAGACCGACATTTTCGCGATCGATCCCAAGACTAACGTCTATTCGTTCAAGAAAGACCAGCTCGAGCAGCTCATGAAGGTTGAAACCCACAACCACCCGACGGCGATTTCGCCTTATCCCGGGGCGGCTACGGGCGTCGGCGGTGAAATCCGTGACGAGTCGGCAACAGGAACGGGATCGAGCACGGTAGCGGGTATTTGCGGTTTTATGGTGTCAAACCTGCGCATTCCAGGCTATCCGCAGCCGTGGGAGCGGATTTTCGCCGACTTCCCATCGCGTTTGGCCACTCCCTTGCAGATCATGACCGAAGGTCCCATCGGTGGGGCGGCCTTTGGCAATGAATTCGGCCGTCCGCAGCTTTGTGGATTTTTCCGCACATACGAGGGCGAGATTGCTGGGGAGCTGCGCGGCTACCACAAGCCGATCATGCTTGCCGGTGGCATGGGGGTTATCCGCCATTCGCAAGTGCAGAAGAAAGGCGTCAAGGTGAAGTCGCTTATCGTACAGATTGGCGGTCCGGCGATGCGCATCGGTCTGGGCGGCGGAGCGGCTTCGTCGATGATGACTGGAACCAACTCCGAAGCGCTCGACTTCAACAGCGTGCAGCGCGGCAACGCCGAGATGCAGCGCCGCTGCC
>CALYTX010000124.1 GCA_945487985.1 uncultured Verrucomicrobiota bacterium
GGGAAAAGTACGGCAAGCCGTACAACGATCTGCGGCTCGTCTACGGCGAGACGGAAGGTGCGAAGAAGCAGGCCGAGATTATGGAGCAGACGAAGGCCGAGAAGGGCGGTCTTCCCGGTTGCGCAATGGTTTCGGACGCGTTTTTCCCGTTTCGCGACGGACTCGAAGTAGGCCTGCGAGAAGGCATTACGTCGGTCGTCCAGCCTGGCGGCGCGATTCGCGACTGGGATGTTATTGATTGTGCGAACGACGCAGGGGTTGCGATGGTCTTTACGGGTCAGCGCAGCTTCCGTCACTGAACCAACCCTGAATCGAAAAACAATCCGTAAATCCTATGAATACGATAACTTTTGAACAGGCCTGGAACTACGGCGGTCCGCTTATGTGGGTTCTGGCTTTCCTTTCGGTGATGTCGTTGTCGGTGACGCTTTATCTGTTGCTGATTTTGCGTCGCGGTGCGTTCTTGCGCGAGATGATCGAGCGGCTGAAATCCGCCAAAGATCCCGCGGCTGAAGGTGGGCGGATCGCCGAGCGCGTTTTCGCAGCGGTCGACTGGCTGGCGGATATCGCCGCAATCGCGCCGCTCGTCGGTTTGCTCGGTACGGTGCTCGGGATGTTCCAGGCTTTCGGAGGAATCGCCGCTGACGTCGCCGCCGGCGCTAAGCCAGTGGTGCTCGCCCAAGGGGTTTCGCAGGCGATTGTGACGACGATTTTCGGTCTGGTCGTGGCGATTCCGTCGCTGGCGATGCACGCCGTCTTCCGTCGCCGCGCTTCGCGTCTGGTTGCCGCGCTCGAGGAGAAAGCCGATGAAGTTCGCGGTTAAAACGCGTTCGAAGCCGGCTGCGATGGCGTTGACTTCAATGCTCGATGTCATCTTCCTGTTGCTGTGCTTTTTTGTCACCGTGAGCGTGTATTCGCAGTGGGAAAGCGAAATCTCGATTCAGCTGCCTACCGCCACCACTGCCGACGACCCCGACCGGCTGCCGGGCGAGATTATCGCCAACGTCGCCAAAGACGGGTCTGTGCGCGTGAACGGCGCGACCATTGCTCTGCCCGATCTGGGCGCAAGGCTGGCGAAAATCGCCCGCTACTATCCTGGTCAGGCCGTTATCATCCGTGCCGACCGCGAAACGAGTTACGATTCCCTCGTCAAAGTGATTGATGTTTGTCGCGGTGCAGGGGTATGGAATTTTTCGCTGGCCACGAGCAACGAGGAGAAGGCGAAATGATTCGGTTCCTGGCAGTTTTGTCTGCGACACTTTCCGTTCTGCCATCTGACCGCATGGCCATGGCCGACCGGCTTTTCGATCGTGCTCAGTATGCCGAAGCGAAGGCGGAGTATCTGGCGGTTGAAGGATCCGAAGGTGTCAAGGCAGACGAATTGCTCTTCCGTCTTGCAGAATGCGATCGTATGTTAGGCGTCAAGCTTGAGGCGCGGCGGCGGTACGGCGAGCTATTGGAGCGCTATCCGCTTTCCCGTCACGCCTACCGCGCGCGGTTTCACCGCGCGCTCTGCGGCACCGACGACGAGGCGAAGGCGGAATTTAAACTGCTTGATTCTGATAGTGTGCCGGCCGATGTGCGCGCGGCCGCGCTCTACCATGTGGGCGTTCTCGCTTCCGATGCGTCGGCGCTGGCGCGGTCGGTGCGGATGGATCCCAAGGGACGCTACGCGCCTTATGCCAAGTTCCGCCATGCGCAGCTGACCATCGACAGCCCAGATTTCGCCGTGAGCCGCGCGGCAATCGGCGAGCTGATGGAAATCCATTTCGGCTCCAATAAGGAACTGGGACGGCAGGCACTGCATCTGGCCGCGGCGAAAAGCTACGCGCTTAAACGGTACGGCGAGGCGTCTTCGCTTTTCCGCCGCTATCTTAAGCTGTACCCTCAAGACGCCAATGCGGAACAGGCGCGCACAATGGCCGCGTGGAGCGATTATCTCGTTGGCAAGTACTCCGACGCGGCCGCGCTCTGCGGCGAAGCTAAAAGCGACGATTTGGCCTATCTGCTCGCGGCCTCGGCCTACGCTACCGGTGATATGGCGCGAGCCAAGGAGCTGATGCAGAACTATCTTGAACGTTTCCCGCATGGTCGTTATCGCAAGGCGGTGGAGCTGCCCCTGGCGCGGATGGCCTTCGATAGCGCCGAGAAGGCGAGCAACACCAACGGGGTCATCGAGGCGGCGCGACGCAGCGTGGCGCTTTCCGGTGCCGCCGCCGACCGCTTGCGGTTGGCTTGGGCGTTAGAACGCGGCGGCTTCGAGAACGACGCGGCGAACGAATACGTTACCGTCGCGCGGGATTTCCCGTCCACAGATGACGCGGCCGAGGCTCTGTTTCGCAAGGCGATGATTGAGTTGCGTGCGAAGAAGTGGTCGGCGGCCGACCTGTCGCTCGCCGAAGCGCTTAAAACGGGTAAGAACGCGCGGCGCAAAGCCGAATCACTTTACTGGCGGGGTATTGCCGCGTTCCAGACGGGGCATGCTGTCGAGGGTTCGAAGTTTCTCGCCGAGGCGCTTGAGTTGGGGTTGTCGCTCGACCAGTCGCGCGAAGCGCGGCTTTGTCTGGCCGATGCCGATTTGCAAGCCGGGCGGATCAAGCAGGCTAAGGAAGCCTATGCGCGGCTTGTTCGCGAAGGCGCTACCGAGCGCATGAGCGCGGCGAAGCTTCACAGTGTCGGGAAGATGCTCGTCGAATGCAAAGATGGCGAGGAGGCTTTTGCCGAGGCTAAGTTGTGTGCGCAGGCGTTGCTTGATGGCGACAAGTCCGCCGAATGGCGGCAGGCGGGGTTTCTTTTGCGTGCCGAAGCGGAAGAGGCTGCTGGCGAGTATTCGGCGGCGCTTGAATCTTACCGTCTGGGATTCGCCGAGAAAGTGCGCACGCAAGATTGTCTGTCCGCCGCGCTTGCGTACGGCACTCTGCTTTCGCGCGATGGTCGTCATACGCAGGCTGATGAGATTCTCAAAGAGGCTGTCAAACTCAATTCCGCAAATCCCGTCCTGCGCGCGCGGGCGTATTTGGCGCTGTCGCGGAATTGTCAGGCGATGACCGACTACCGAGGAGCCGTGGCGTATGCGACAGTGGTGCTGACGCTTTTCGACGATTCAGAGCTTTCTGCTCAGGCCAAGAAAATTATTGCCGAACATCCAGAGGTTGAACAATGAACGACGACAGCCGGCAAGACATGATCATTTTCGCCGTCATCGTTTCCTTTGTGGTGCATGCGGCGACGATGTTCTTCATCCGCCCGCAGGTGATGACCCAGGTTGCAGGCACGTCGGGCACGGCGCCGCGGCGCGAGATTGTGCGCATTCGCGAGGCTGAGCCGGCTCCTGATGCCATCGCAATGGAGGCGGTGCGCGACATTGAGGCGCTTCGCGATTCGCCCACGGCGGAGGCGGAAGGCGTCTTGCCTGGCGCGGCGGAACTTTCCGAGCCTGAAAGGGAAGCGATCCCGGCGGCTCCGTCCGTGCCGGAAAACGCGGGCGTGGAATTGGCGGGTATTGAAGTGGCGCCGTTCATGTCGGAGAAAATCCATATCGATAATGTCGCTAAATCGAACTTCTCCACCCCCATAGCGGAAGCTACGCCTCCGATGGCCGGCGGCGCGGCACCGGAATTTTCCGCCGCCGACGCATTTGGGTCTGGCGAAATTCCGCTTTTCACCGCTCCGGCGGTTGTATACTCCCCGGCGCCGAGACTCGAACGCGAGAGCGTGAAGATCGCCCAGATTGCCGGGGTTACGGAGCCCAAGCGCGATTTCCAGGCCTCCGCCGAGGTGATGCCGACGGTCGACGAGAAAATTGTCGAAGCAGAAAAGGCGGCGGTGCGCGATTTGCTGGACGTGCCTGACGCAAAGGAACTTTCGAAATATGTGAGTGTGACGGCGCAATCCGCCAGCGAAGAAAGTGATGGCGGCGGATGGCTTTATTTCCGCGTGCGCATCAGTCCGCTTGACGAATTGAAGATCGTGCCGAAGGATGTGGTCGTGCTCCTTGACGCCTCAGGTTCGATTGGCAACGATCGGTTGCGCAGTTGCAGGGCGGCGGCGCACGATATTCTGCGCTCGGCTACCAATACGGGCGATCGTTTCAATCTCGTTGCGTTTCGCGACCGCTTCCAATATGCCTTCAAAAGCTGGCAGGAAATCAACCAGGCTTCACTCGACAAGGCCGACAAGTGGCTGTGGTCGCTGGCCGCCCACGGGCGCACAGACGTTTTTCGGGTGATCCGCTCGGTGCTGGCACTGCCGCGCGATCCGACGCGTCCGTTAATCGCATTGGTGGTTACTGACGGCGATGCGAACTCCGGCGTGAGCGAAACAGCCCAGATTCTTTCGCGTTTTACCGCGCTCAACGATGGACTTGTTTCCGTCTACATGTACGGCGTCAAAGAATCGGCCAATCGCGAGCTTATCGACGTGCTCACCCACGGCAACCGCGGCGAAAGTTTCATCTACGGCGGGTCGCGTTGGAAGGCGGGAACGAAGATCGAATCGCTCAGCGAGCGTTTCCGCGATCCGGTGTTGAGCGACCTGCGCGTTGTTTTCGCCGCCGGTTCGCAGGCCGAGGCGTATCCTGCGCGGTTGAAGAATTTATACCGCGGCGAAACCGTGGATATCATCGGGCGTCTGCCCAAAGGAAAAACGCAGGTTGCTTTTTCAATCAAGGGGCTTAATGGCGAGAAATCTTATGAGGCCTTTTTCAAAGTTGATTTGGCAAGCGTAGCTTTCGACCCGACCTTGCCGGCCAATTGGCGGCTTGAGCGCGGCATCGACGAAAAGCTGAGGTAAGCCTTGGGTATCGG
>CALYTX010000125.1 GCA_945487985.1 uncultured Verrucomicrobiota bacterium
AGAAGATGATCGAAGGCGCAACCTTGAAGGAGATCAATCTGATGATGTCCGCGGTGGATTTGAGTTCCCGCGAAGAAAATGTGTCGGTTGAAGAGCGCGATCGTATCGATGCGGCACGCGCCGACGAGATGAACAAGCGTTTTGAGGACGTGGTGCTTAACGAGCGCGCAGAGGAGAAGTTTTTGTGAGTGTGATGTATACCAAGAATGCCGTCGACGCGCTGAATGCGGCGTCGAGTTGCGCGCGCCAGATGGGGCACGACCATATCGGCGCCGAGCACATACTGCTTTCAATCCTCGCTATTCCGAAGTGCCAGGCGTGCCGGCGGCTCGAGTCGCTGGGGCTTCAGCTCGGCGATCTCGCCGAGGCCATGCGTTCGGCGATTTCCGGTGGCGGCGAAGGAATGCTGCAGCGCGGTCAGTTGCCTTTGACCGTCAGAACCCGCAAGATTCTCGATATTGCCGCAATGGAGGCCGGCCAGGGCAACGCGGTAGGAACGGTCAATCTTGTGGCTGCGATGTTGCGCGAGGGCGAAAATGCCGCCGCACAGCTGCTCTTCAATGCCGGCTTGACAATCGAAAAGTTCCTTGCTGCCGGGTCGGTTTCGTCCGCTGCGGCCGATGCGGACGAGCAGTCGGAAGATGCATCTGAATCTGATGAAACCGAGGGGCGCGGCGTTACGCGCGGTGAAAACGGCAAGGCGCAGAAAACGCCTACCATCAACGCATTCGGACGCGACCTGACCGAACTTGCGCGATTGGGCAAACTCGATCCGGTAATCGGCCGGGGTCGGGAGCTTAAGCGGATCGTGCAGATTCTATCGCGGCGCACGAAGAATAACGCAGTGCTTATCGGCGAGGCTGGCGTAGGCAAGACGGCGGTAGTCGAGGGCCTTGCCGCGGCCATTCATCGTGGCGAGGTTCCCGAAAAGCTCGCCGGAAGGCGTGTCGTAGCCCTCGATATGGCTCGGGTTGTGGCGGGGACGCAGTACCGCGGTCAGTTCGAAGAACGGCTGAAAAAGATTATCGACGAAACTCGCCGCGCCGGCAATGTGATTCTTTTTCTCGACGAGATTCACACCATGGTCGGCGCTGGCGGCTCGGAAGGAGCCATGGATGCCGCCAATATCCTCAAGCCCGCGCTCGCGCGCGGAGAGTTGCAGTGCGTAGGCGCGACCACGCTCAAGGAATACCACAAGTCGATTGAAAAAGATGCCGCGCTCGAACGCCGCTTCCAGAGCGTGCAGGTTGAAGAGCCTAGCGTGGGTGACGCTATTGAGATAATCAAGGGAATCGCCTCGCGCTACGAAGAGCACCACAGCGTAAGATTTTCGACCGAGGCAATCAAAGCCGCCGTGGAGCTTACCCAGCGTTATCTGCCTTCGCGTCAGTTGCCCGATAAGGCAATCGACGCGATCGATGAAACTGGCGCACGGTTGCGCATGGGCGCAAGTGCGCGCCCCAAGACGCTTGTGATTCAGCAGGAGAAGATCGATTCACTGCGCGCGCGCAAGGATGAAGCGGTCAAGGCGGGTGATTTCGACCGAGCCTCCGAATACCGCGGACAGATTCGCGAAGCCTCGGCCAAGTTCGCCGAAGATCTTGCCAAATGGAAAGAAAGTCACGCTGAAGAAACGCTTGATGTCAGCGAGCAGGATATCGCCGAAACAGTCTCCGCGATGAGCTCGGTTCCGGTCGAGAAGATGAATGCCACTACCGCAGCCAAGCTGCTGGACATGGAGAAGACGCTCTCTCATGTCGTTGTCGGACAGGATGTCGCGCTCGGTGCCGTGGCGCGTGCGCTGCGCCGCAGCCGCGCTTTTCTCGCCGATCCGCGCCGTCCGATTGGCAGTTTTCTTTTTCTCGGTCCTACGGGCGTAGGCAAGACGCATCTGGCCAAGATGCTTGCCGAAAAGGTGTATGGCGACGAAAAGGCGCTCATCACCCTCGATATGAGCGAGTTCCAGGAGAAATATTCCTCCTCGCGTCTTGTCGGTGCACCGCCAGGATATGTTGGCTACGACGAGGGCGGACAGCTTACCGAGAAAGTCCGCCGCCGCCCCTATTCGGTGATTCTCTTTGACGAGTTCGAGAAAGCCAATGCCGATGTGTGCAATATGCTTTTGCAGATTCTTGATGACGGCAGGCTTACCGACGGACAAGGCCGTATGATTGATTTTCGCAACACGATTGTCATTTGTACCGCCAATCTCGGCTTTGATTTCGCAAAAGAGGGCCGCTCGCTGGGCTTCGCCGACGAAACGAGCAACACTAACTACGAATTCATGAAGGAAAAGCTTTTGTCGGAAGCGAAGCGCACTTTCCGGCCAGAGCTTATCAACCGATTTGACGAGACGGTAGTCTTCCGCAAACTCGAGAAGGAAGATATGTCGAAGATTCTTGCGATGGAGATCGAGCGTCTCGCGGGACGGCTTGAAAATTTGCATGTCAAGTTGCAGGTCGATTCGAAGGCGCTCGCCTTTTTGGTCGACAAGGGTAACGACAACGCGCTCGGAGCGCGTCCGTTGCGGCGTGTCGTGCAACAGTATGTCGAAGATCCGCTCGCGGAGCTGGTGCTCTCCGGGAAAGTCCGTCCGCGTATGCGCCTCAAACTCGCTAAGGACGGAAAGTCGTTGAAGTTCTGAGCGTCTGCTCGCCGTCGGTGAAGCCGACTGCGGCTTCGGACTCGTCGACTCGAAAAGCTCAGATGCACCTTTGCTCAGATGCTCAGATGCCGAGGTCAGTCAACACCGCTGCGCGGTCTTGACTGACCGAGTACTCCGCGTTCGATTTCATTCTTGCACGCAAAGCGCAGGGTTTGGTATCATAAATGCGTATGAAAATTATCGATGGAAAAGAGTTAGCGCAGAACCTGCGTTCGGAAATCGCCGCGGGCGTAGCGTCGCTCAAGGCACAGAAGGGCATCGTGCCGGGATTGGCGGTTATTCTCGTCGGGGATAATCCCGCGAGTGTCAGTTACGTCACTGCAAAGGAAAAGGCTTGCGAACAGGTTGGAATCCTCTCGCGCGAGATTCGCCTTCCTGCGACTACGCTTGAGAGCAATCTTTTGAGTCTAATTAACGAACTTAATGCCGATAGCGCCATCCACGGAATTCTCGTTCAGTTGCCGTTGCCCACCCATATCAGTGAGAAGGCGGTAATCGGGGCGATCGCGCCCGAGAAGGATGTGGACGGGTTTACGCCGGTGAATGTTGGCCGAATGCTCATCGGCGAGGAGTGTTTCTTGCCCTGCGCGCCGCACGGCATAGTCAAGCTCATTGAAGCGTCGGGAATAAATGCCAACGGCAAACATGCCGTTGTGATTGGGCGCAGCAATATCGTCGGCAAGCCAGTGGCGGCGCTTCTGGCGCGCAAAGAGACGAACGCCACGGTTACTCTCTGCCATACCGGTACGCGCGACTTGGAGCGTTTTACCCGTCAGGCCGATATTGTTGTCGTTGCCGCCGGCCGCCCCGGCACGCTTACTGGCGAGATGCTAAAGCCTGGCGCGGTTGTCATCGACGTTGGGGTTAACCGCATCGCCGATTCTACGCGTCGAAAGGGCTTTCGGCTATCGGGCGATGCCGATTTTGAGAGTTGCGCCAAGGTGGCCGGTGCCATTACGCCTGTGCCCGGTGGGGTCGGCCCGATGACGATTACCATGTTGCTGTGGAATACGCTCGAGTCGGCCAAAAGATGCTGAGTTATGTTTAAATACTTGTTCTTGTCGCTTTCAATCGCCATCCAGCCGCTCGTGGATGACGAGGTCCTTGAGCCGAGCGTTCAGAATGAGGTTGATCATGCTCTGAACACGTCCCCGACCAATTCGCCAGTGAATTCCGCTGCCTGTGTCGCGTTTATCGAACTTTACCGCACCAACGGGCTTACGGCTACCGATGCGGCAATCGATTTGGTAAGTCGGCAGAAGTCTGACGGCCGTTGGTTTTGCGAGACTAACGATGTTACTTGGGCGGCGCGGGAAATTCTCAAGCGCTTGTCGGGGATGACTGGAGCCGCCGAAGGGCAATAGCGTCTGTAATTTTGCCGACTTCACCGCCAACGCTTTCCCCATTACCACTCGGCTCGCGTTGGAGATATGACAATGAAAGCGGTATCCCTTTCAGCGTCGCCACGGAACGTGCTTTTTGGTATAATAATGCCATGAAACTCGACCCTACAAAATTGAAGGATTGGCAAATCGCCGAAGCCGCCGAGCAAACGCTCAAGCCGGTTTCACAGTTGGCCGCGGAACTGGGCCTTGAAGAAGATGAATGGGCTCCCTACGGCAGAACGCTCGCCAAAGTTGATGTCGCGAAGGTTCTCAGGCGTGTGGGCAGCGGCGCGAAAGGCAAGTATATCGATGTTACGGCCATTACGCCGACCGCGCTTGGTGAAGGCAAAACCACTACCACATTAGGCCTCGTCGAAGGACTGGGCAAGCTGGGCAAGAAGGTTGTCGGCTGCGTTCGCCAGCCTTCGGGCGGACCCACGTTCAACATCAAGGGATCTGCCGCTGGCGGGGGACTGGCGCAGGTCGTGCCGCTGACTGAACTTTCCCTCGGGCTCACCGGCGATATCGACGCGATTACCAACGCCAATAATCTGGCGATGGTGGCGCTCAATTCGCGGATGCAGCACGAGCGCAATCATGACGATTCGTGGCTGGCAGAGCGTGGACTTAAGCGGCTCGACATCGATGAAAACCGCGTTCAGTTCCCCTGGGCGATAGATTTCTGCGCGCAGGGTCTGCGCAATATCCAGATTGGCAACGGCGGCCGGCTC
>CALYTX010000126.1 GCA_945487985.1 uncultured Verrucomicrobiota bacterium
GCCGCGCGCAGTTCGGCCGGACGCCTCGGGCCGTCCGCCAGCTGTTTCAGGATGTCGTACGCCACCTTGTCACTGCCCTTCTCCAGAATGTGTGGGACTCTCTCGGGCATGTCCTGCTCGAAGCGGGAGACATTCCGCCGCCTTGCCTTCTGCAGCTTCTCATCATCGACCGAAAGCCCCTTCAGGCAGAACGTGCGATTGGCACTGCGGCTCGGCCTTCGGCTTTCCGCTCGGCTGCGCCTCGCCCCTCCAAACTCTTCGCGGGTGTCGGCGGCTACGATCAGATGGCAGCACTGATTGGTCTTAAACTTGCGCAACGGCTTCATGCCGCACATTATAGCATATTCCGCAACTACTCCACCACCCAAACCACACCATTAGGGTCTGCCCCTCGGCCTCCCTTTCAAATCGCACCCTCATAAAACCGGACACCTGTTATATCCGTTTATAACCTATAATCCCCATCAAACTTGTAGGACAAAGGAAAGCGCAGCTACGAGGGGCGAACCCGGCGCGTGGCGACGGCTGTCAACGGATCTTCGGGCCAATAATGCTTCGGATAGCGCCCACGCATATCCTTGCGGACAATCTGGTAAGCTCCTTTCCAAAAACCGGACAAGTCCTTGGTAACCTGTATGGGGCGCTGTGCTGGCGAAAGCAATGTCATCACTACTGGCACGGTTCCATCGGCAACCTTGGGCGTGGACATCATGCCGAAGCACTCCTGCAACCTGACCTCGCAAGTCGGCTCGTCGCCTTCGTAATGGATTAGCATATGGCTGCCGCTGGGGACTTCCATACGCTCGGGTGCGAGGCGGTCAAGTTCGCGGCGGTTGTGTCCGGCGGCAAGCAGCACCGAGTCGATTACAGCTGCAAGATCGACCCGTTCAAGATCTTTCCAGCTGTTCATTCCCCCTACAAATCCTTCAAGCGCCTTCAGAATCGTCTCATCGGTAAGTGCCGGCCAGCCGAGTCGGCGGTGCAAAAACGCCACACGCGCGGCGAGCTGGCGCGCATGGCGGTCCCACGACGGCAAATTCCAAACACCCTTGACGCGAATTCCCTCGACAAGCGCCGCGGCAATCTTGTCCCTTTGTCCAGCAGCGAAATCGTTCCGCTCCGACAGCGTCATTTCCCCTATCCGGCGGCAAACAACGCACTTCACCCGTTCCTGCCGACGGTCCCATTCGCAAAAAGGCTCTTCGACAATCTGCGCAGCGAACAGCCGTTCGATTTCCCCCGCTTCGATGGGGCAAGCAAGAAAAACCTTCGCGTCACCGGCTCGGTCGTCAAGTTCACAGCATACGAGAAACGGGCTTTTCGACAAGGGATCGCCGCTCTCTATGGAAGCCCCGCGGCCAGAAACCATGCGAAAGCTCCCGTTGCCGCGGTTCTTCGCCACACGATCTGGATACGACAAGGCGAGCAATGCCCCTTCACCGAGCGCCTCCCCCGCTTCTTTCGCACAATGGCGCTCGAGTTGGCGCTCAAACCTCCGCGCCAGTTCCAGCACGCGGCGGGAAAACAGACGGTTGGGCGTCGAAAGCACTTCGTCGTAAACCTTGCGAATGTCGGTCTGTCGCGATTTCGAGCCTTCCTCGACAATCGCCGAAAGCACCGTTGCCGCGGCGAGCGCCTTGCTGCCGCCGAGCCGACAAGCTTCAAGACACATGTTCGCCAAGCGCGGATGCATCGCAAGTTTCGCCATTCGCTGCCCTTTCCCCGTGAGACGGCCGCTGGCGTCGATCGCGCATAGCAGCTCAAGCAGCTTCGACGCCTGCTCCCAGGCGCTCGCCGGCGGCGGCGTGAGCCAAGGCAAATCATCGCGGTGCAGCGCGCCCCACGCGGACGAAGTCATTACGAGCGAGCAAAGGTCGGCATCCAGGATTTCCGCACGCATCTTTGGGGGACGGAAGCGATTTTCGCCCTCGTCCCAAAGCCGGTAGCAAACACCCGAGGCGACGCGACCGGCGCGGCCGCGTCGTTGTTCGGCGCGGTCGAGCGAAAGCGGCACGGTAACGAGAGAACTCATCGCGGTCGAAGGAGTGAATCGATTAATGCGCATGAGCCCAGAATCCACCACTGCAGAGATGCCGGGAATCGTCAGTGAAGTTTCGGCGATGGAAGTCGAGAGAATCACCTTGCGCCGTCCATCCCTCGCAAATACGCGATCTTGCTCGCTCGCCGGCAGCGACCCGTAAAGCGGCAACAGTTCGACATCGGCGAACTCGCCGCCAGCCAATGCGGCGCACAACATCTCCCGAGCACGACGTATCTCCCCCTCTCCGGGAAGGAAGCAGAGCACATCGCCCACAGTTTCCCGAAGCGCTCGACAGACCGCCGCGCTCAACGGAAGATCGCCGAGATATTTGGTCTCGACTGGATGCATCCGCCCCTCGGCGCTGACAATCGTGGCATCGCCCAAATGCGCGGCCACTTCGCCTGCGTCAAGCGTGGCAGACATGACCATTAGCCGCAGGTCTTCGCGCAACGCGCGGCGGATTTCCAGCGCGAGAGCGAAACTCAAATCGCAAGCCAGCGAGCGTTCATGAAACTCATCGAAGATTACCAACCCCACTTCGGACAGCTCGCCATCGGAAAGAATCCGTTGCGCAAGCAGCCCTTCGGTGACGATTTCAAGCCGCGTAGCAGCGGAAACCTTACGCTCTAAACGGACCTGGTAACCCACTGTCGCACCCGGCGCTTCGCCGAGCTGCCGAGCGATATAAGCCGCCGACGAACGTGCCGCCAGACGTCGCGGCTCAAGCATGAGAATCTTCCGTCCCGCCAGCCACGGTTCGTCAAGCAGCGCCGGAGGAACCGCTGTAGTTTTGCCGCTTCCCGGCGGTGCGCTCAAAACAACGCTGCGGTTGGCCGCCAAGGCGCGCTTGATTTCAGGTATTTTCGCTTCAACGGGGAATTGCATCGGCAGGAGGCGTTGAAATCGTGGCGGATACGAACGAAAGAGTTCAATCAATCAAGAATGCGCACGGTAGGGCCTTGACCCGAATACGAGTCGAGCCCACCGAAGCCGGCATAATTGTCGCTATCGGCGCCCGACGCTCCGCAGTCGACACTGTCGGCGCTGGCGGAGTGTTGACGCAATTTCGGCCGCTCCCCAAACAGCACAGTGCCAAGACGAATCCAGGTGGCGCCCTCCTCCACAGCCACCTCGTAATCGTTGCTCATTCCCATCGAAAGCCGCGGCAGGCGAATGTGAAGTTTTTCCTCCATCTGGTCGCGCAACAAGCGCAGCCGGCGGAAGACGGGCCGCGCATCTTCGGCGTTCTCGCTGAACGGCGCCATAGTCATAAGCCCTTCCACGGTTATGCGCGGACAATTCTCGCCGATGAACTTCAGCGCCGGCTCGACCTCCGCCTCCTTCATGCCGTTTTTCGACTTCTCTCCCGAAACATTGACTTCGAGCAGGATGCGCGGCAAGGCGCCTGTTTCCGCGGCAACCGCCTCGATGCGCGCGGCGAGTTTCACCGAATCGACGGAATGGATGAAATCGAATATTCCAAGCGCCGCGCGCACTTTGTTGCCCTGGAGGTGGCCGATCAAATGCCACGCAGGCCCAGCCACGCTCGCAGCTTTCTTCCAAGATGCTTCCTGAACTTTATTCTCGCCGACTATGGACAGCCCGCTTTCCCATGCCTCGCGCACCGTCTCGGGGCCATGGGTTTTGGTTACGGCAATAATTTCCACCTCGGCGGGATCTCTGCCCGATCTGGCGCAGGCCGCTGCAATCTTCGCGTGCACTTCCTCGAGAATAGACGGCAATTCTCTCATTTCTCCCCTCCTCATTCCTCGCCTGCCGCCGGCAACAAATCGAGTCGGTCGAGGTCAGGCAGGCGCTTGCTGCCCCACACGCGAACTCGGTTGCCACCTTTTTCAAGACGCACATTCGCCAGCAACAACATCTTGATTTCGTCGTCCGCACAACTGCAGGTAATGCGGTTGAGACCAACCTCAAGGCCGTTTACCGACATCTTGACGGATTTCTCATCGCCCGTGGCGGTTATCAAAACCAACTCACGCTCGCCGGCGTGCGCACAAACGACCGCCGGCCATTCGACATAGTTCCCCTCGCCACCGGCGTTGGCAACCACCATCCCGCCAGAAAATTCCGCTGCCGCCCGGCGATAGGCGCCAGCCGCTTGCGCCGAATTCGTCGAGGCGGCGGACAGCAATGCATCCTCGGCCTCGTAGATTTCCCTTTCGCCGGTTTCCGCAGACGCGCCGTCGGCGCGAATCGCGGCTATCGCCAAAGTAATCAGCACCACAACCGCCGACTTCATTTCCCAGCTTTCCATGCGTTGTAAAGGTTCATCGCCCGATCGGAACCATCGGCGACAATCGCCGCGGCAATCTCAACCGACTTGGCCACCACCTCATCCATCACCGCACGCGCTTCCGGGGCGAACTTGCCAAGTACGTGCGCAACCACATTCGCACGATCTTTGCCGACGCCCAGCTTGAGCCGAACGAAATCGCCCGACCCGAGGCGCTCTATGATATTGCGCACGCCGTTATGTCCGCCACACGAACCGCCCTGGCGAATGCGCACCCTGCCGACGGGCAAATCGATGTCATCGTGGATAACGATCAGTTCGGCGGGGGACGAATTGTGGTATTTGACAATCGGCGCCACCGACTCGCCCGAAAGATTCATAAATGTCTGGGGCTTGGCCAGCAACACCGGCTTCCCAGCGAGAACGCCGCGAGCAAGCAGGCCCT
>CALYTX010000127.1 GCA_945487985.1 uncultured Verrucomicrobiota bacterium
CGGTTATCGATTTTAATCCTCCCTATCGGCGTGTTGCCTACCGCGATCTCGTCAAGGAAATAATGGGGGAAGATTGGTTTGAACTCGACTTCGCTGTCCAGCTCGAAAAGGCTAAGGCGAAAGGTCAGCAAACAGGCACCAATCTCGAGCTCGACGGCGTAGACAATGAATTGATGCTTACGCACGAAATCTACGACAAGCTCATCGAAAGAACGCTCGTTCAGCCGACCTTCGTCACCCGTCTGCCTCACGAATTCGTGCCGTTGGCCAAAGTCTGTCCCGACGACCCTCGTTTGGTGGATGTGTTCGAATTTGTCGTCGCAGGTCGCGAGCTCTGCCCAGGCTATACCGAACAAAACGATCCGCTTGAACAGCGCCGGGCGCTTGAGCATCAGGCCGGCGAGGATACCGAGAAGATTGACGAAGATTTCATCAGCGCTCTTGAGTGCGGCATGCCGCCAACGGGTGGTCTCGGCATTGGGGTAGACCGGCTGGTGATGTTCCTTACCGGAACCGAGTCGATCCGCGATGTGGTGCTTTTTCCGCAGATGAAGAAGGCGTAAGAATCAGTTGATCAAAAGGGAGGAACTATGGACAGATTGGCGTTTTTCTGCGCAACGGCGATTTTGCTTACGACAGCGAAGGCGAATGAACCGTGGCGCGACCCAACGGTCAATTCCGTGAACCGACTTGAAGCGCGCTCGATTATCGTGCCGTGCGAGAGCGAAGCCAAGGCGTTGTCAATCGCCCGAGGCGAAATTCCACGTAGCGAGTCGGCATATCTCTGCTCGCTCAATGGAACCTGGAACTTCAAGTGGAAAGCCAATTTTGGCGACCAGTGGGAGAAATCAGGCACCATCGCTGTTCCCGGTTGCTGGCAGCTTCAGGGCGATTACGATCTTGCGCTATACACCAACACTACCTACCCAATCGCAGGCTATAAAAACGGCGATCCGACGCTCGAACCACCTAAACACTACACATCCTACAAATACCGCACCCCCGTAGGGCTCTATTCGCGCGAGTTTTCGATTCCTCAGCTGTGGAAAGGGCGCCGGATTGTCATCCATTTCGGGGGCGTTAGTTCGGCGATGTTCGTGCGGCTCAACGGCAAGGATGTCGGCTATTCCGAAGACAGCCGTCTGCCAGCGGAATTCGATTTGACGCCGTATCTTCGCGAAGGCAGCAATCTGCTCGAAGTCGAAGTGCTTAAGCATTGCGATGGTAGCTATCTCGAAGACCAGGATTTCTGGCGTCTTTCAGGTATTTATCGCGATGTGTGGCTTGTCGCCGAACAGCCTGCGGCGACGAAGGATATCGTCGTCAAAACTTCTCTGGCCGACGATTATTCGCGCGGCACTATTGAAATTTTCTCCGAGAAGGGGCAAGTGCTCTTTAAGAAAACCTACGACAAGCCGAAACTCTGGAGTGCGGAGTTTCCCAACCTCTACTACGAAACATTCGTCTCCGCTGGGGATTTCTATGCTGTACAAGTCGGCTTCAGAAAAATCGAAATCCGCAATTCCGTCGTTTACCTCAACGGCAAGCGGCTGATCGTGGCGGGCACGAACCGCCACGAGATGGAACCAGATAGTGGCTATACCGTAACCTCGGCGGCGATGGTGCGGGATTTAGCGATCTTCAAGCGGTTGAACATCAATGCGGTGCGCACTTCTCACTACCCGAACGATCCGTTGTGGTACGAACTCTGCGACCGCGCCGGCATCTACGTATGTTCCGAAGCGAATGTAGAAGCGCATGGTGTAGATGGTTTCTATGGCAAAGGGGATAACCATCTGCCCAAGAATCCGCTTTACCGCAACGCGATTATCGAGCGCGGGGTGAATATGGTCAAGGTGCTCCGCAACCATCCCTCGATTATTTTCTGGTCGCTCGGCAACGAGTCCGGTAGCGGCGAGGCGATGCAAGATGAATATCGCGCCATGCGCGCGCTTGACGCGACGCGTCCGATTCAATACGAAGGCATGCAGGATTCCGATATTAGCGACATCAAATGCCCCATGTATGCCCCTCCGTGGCAGGTCGAGCAGTATGTCAAAGGCAATCCTCGCAAGCCATATATCCTTTGCGAATACGCCCACGCGATGGGCAACTCGACTGGCGATATCCAAGAATACTGGAATCTCGTTGCCAAATATCCAAGCGCCCAGGGCGGCTTCATCTGGGACTTCGCCGACCAAGCGCTGTGGCGGAATGTACCCGGCGGCAAGGTTCTCGCCTATGGTGGAGATTTCGGCGACCGGCCCAATGACGATAACTTTAACTGCAATGGGTTCGTCACCGCTGACCGCGACTTCCATCCTGGTGCCTGGGAAATCAAGCACGCCTATCAGAGTATCCATGTTGATAGCTACGATTGGCAATCGAAGAAGGCTAAAATTCGCAATAGTTGGTTGTTTACTTCTCTCGACTCGATCCGCGGCGAGTGGAAGGTCGAAAAACAAGGTGCTCTTATTGCTTCCGGTGAACTCCAACTTGCCGGCTTTGCGTCTGATTCGTCGAGAGAGATTGATGTCCGCGCTCCCGACGGCGATGCTATCGCGTTCTTCTTTTATCGCCCTGGCTGCGAAGAGCCTATTGCTCAGGATCAATTCGTAAAGCCTTTTGCGCCGATTGCTGCTCCCGACGAGCCTGCCACGCGTGAAAAAGTTGCGCATCTGTTCGGATTGAATTTGTATCGCGCCCAGACCGATAACGATCGCGGCTGGCAGATGGGCAAGCGGTGCAAGGTTTGGCGCGACGCGACGCTCTCCAAGCAACTGCCTGAAGGGTGCATTTCAAAGTTCGATGCGTGCAAATTGCGCGGCAATCGCATCTTGGTAGATTGGTCGATTACCATCCCCAAGGGAATGCCGCCGATTCCGCGCGTCGGAGTTAGTTTCAAGATTCCCGCTGATTACACATCCGTCAAATGGTTCGGAAAGGGGCCTTGGGAAAATTACTGCGATCGTGATACCGCTGCATTGTTGGGCGTGCATGAGGCGAAGATCGGAGTAGTTTCGGGCGTAGCCGGCGAAGACGGCAAGCTTCTCGCCGATCCAGCGCGGCTCAACCCCGCCAATTATGTAGAACCTGGCGAACAAGGTTATCGCACCGGTTGTCGGTGGATAGAATTTGCCAATGGCAAGGGCGATAAGATTAAAGTCATCGCGCTCAACCGTCCGGTCGGATTCAACGCCTGGCCTTATTCGCAAGAAGCGCTTGAGCGCGCCCGCCATCAATTCGACCTCAAGGCTGAAGACGAGATAACGGTCAATGTCGACGCGGTCCAGATGGGCGTTGGTGGCGACAACAGTTGGGGATGCACGCCGCACGACAAGCATATGGTTGGCGCCGGCGAATATCGACTGCAATTCCTTATTGAAGGGCTCTGACCGTTTCCGCCGCGATGAAGGCCAAAGAGAAGAAAACATTGGCACTCGTATCGCTCGGGTGTGCGAAAAACGTTGTCGACCTTCAGGGAATAGCAGGTGGATTGCTCAAGAACGGCTATACGCTTTCGCCAAATCCCGACCGCGCCGATTTGGTTGTCGTCAACACTTGTGCTTTCATTGCCAGCGCACGGGAAGAAACCGAGGCGGAAATTGTCCGCGCCCTTGAACTGAAGGCGCGCGGCAACTACGGAAGAGTAGTTGTGACTGGGTGCTATCCCAAGCGTTACCCGCATTCCGCCGCGCGCTTCCCAGGCGTGGATGGCTGGCAAGGCGTTCCGGAGGAATGGGACGAGCCGGCAATGCCGGGTTTGCGCTTCACTGGCAAGGCTTTCGCCTACTTGAAAATCGCCGAGGGGTGTGCGCACCGTTGCGCGTACTGCGCCATTCCAGCTATCCGCGGCAAATTCCGTTCGCGTCCGGTAGCGTCGATTCTGAAAGAAGCGAAAGCTCTGTTGCAGAGCGGATGTCGCGAATTGAACATCGTCGCCCAAGACCCAATGCTTTATGGATGCGATTTAGGGGAGGGGCGAATGTCGCTGGTAGATTTGCTGTGGAAGATAGACCGTCTTCCAGGCGAGTTTTGGGTTAGGGTTCTTTATTCGTATCCCAGCGAAATCACTCCCGGTTTCATCGATTGGCTCAATCGTTCGCGCCATGCCGTGAAATACATCGATGTCCCGCTTCAACATACGGTTCCAGAAGTGCTTGCCCGGATGAATCGCCGCCAAGCCATCGACGCCTCGCTCGTAGCGGCGGAAGCCCTGCGTGTAGCCGTGCCTGGCGTAACGCTGAGAAGCACAATTATGACCGGCTTCCCCGGTGAAACGCCAGCACGCTTCAAGATTTTACTGAGCGATCTTAGTCGCATGCAGTTCGATCATCTCGGCGCGTTTGCCTATTCGCCCGAGGCGGGGACGAAGGGTGCAAAGTTGAAGAATCGTCCTTCGAGAGCCATTGCCGAAGATCGTGAGCGTCAGGTAATGGCCTTGGCGGAGAAGATTTGGCGCGAACGTGCTGGGCGGCTTGTCGGACAGACATTTCCTGCGCTTTGCGTCGATCGCGGAGTTGCCCGCATGCCTTCGCAAGCCCCAGATGTTGACGGGGTTGTGTATTTACTCGATTCTCGCAAAGCTCGCAAGGTCCAAGCGGGCGATTTCATTCAAGTTCGGCTCGTCAAACTCTCGGGATTCGATTTCGAGGGAGATGTACTGTGAAGCTTCCGGTGCCGTATGTAAACGAAGAAGTCGCCAACCGCGACTTCAAGTATTACATCTTCGATT
>CALYTX010000128.1 GCA_945487985.1 uncultured Verrucomicrobiota bacterium
CCAGAGATCTTTTTTATCCCCGCAACGATCATTGCGCCGGAATCTTGGAGAACCGCACGTTGCGCGTCATGGGCATTGATGTTGTATTTATCAGGCTGCGGGGTATCTACTGACGGATAGAACCAACTGGGCACATCCCACCAGCTGCGATTAAAGACGATTCTGGACGTGTCACGCTGCATCTGTCCATTGACAGTCCAATCGCTCGCGCAGCTCGAACCGTTCTTATGTGCTTTATACGTAACATTTTCCCCGAAGCCAACCGTAATATCTTTTGCACCGTCGGCACAGTCAGAAAAGATGTAATAATTATGGAATTTTATCGTTCCACCGTCCCCGCATTCAAGCGGGCGAAATACCGTGTATGTGTCGACATCGCCACCCTTCATCCGCAAAGGAAGCTTTGCCGCCGTGGGCTCTACCAGCATCCATTCGCCATTTGCCGTGACAAACACATCAGCGACAAAAGAGTCTTCATAGCCAGGAGCATACACATCAAAGCGATTGCCGTCTACCGATACTTGTGCACGGGGAATCTCGCAAGATATGGTGACATGCCCGTTAGAGGCAGATGCCGCCAAAACCCGTTCCCCCAATACCACACACATCACTGCCACAAAGGCCTTTAATCCTCTTTGCATAACGAAAAATCCTTGTTTGAACAAGTATAGCAAAACATATCACAAAACTCAATCATCCCATTCATTTGGGGGAACCTCCAAACAGAAGATAAAGGAAGTGTTTAACATAAAATGTAAAAACACCAATTTTCACTTTACAAATTTCGTATAGATTTTAGGTGTTATGGCGGAAATAGTGCATTTTTTGTTAAATGGCACAGTCTGTGCTTACATTTTTTTTGCTTTGTTTAACTAAACCAGTTAAGGAAAAGATAATGAGTAAATACGTTGACAGTGTCTTGAAAGATCTCAAGGCCAAAAATGCGAACGAACCCGAGTTTATTCAGGCCGCCGAGGAAGTTCTCCTCACGCTCGACCCGGTGCTCAAGGCGAATCCGCAGTACGAGCAGAACGCGATTCTCGAGCGCATGGTCGAGCCGGAACGGACGATTATCTTTCGCGTTCCTTGGGTGGACGACAAAGGCATTGTGCGCGTGAACCGCGGCTATCGCATTCAGCAGAACAGCGCCATCGGTCCCTACAAGGGCGGGTTGCGGTTCGATCCGTCGGTCAATCTTTCCGTCTTGAAGTTCCTCGCTTTCGAGCAGGTGTTCAAGAACTCGCTCACCACGCTGCCGATGGGCGGCGGCAAGGGCGGCAGTGATTTCAACCCCAAGCAGAGCCCCCATACGCCCGGCAAGCGCTGCTCGGACGCCGAAGTGATGCGTTTCTGCCAGAGCTTCATGACGGAGCTTTTCCGCCATATCGGGCCTGACACCGACGTCCCCGCTGGCGATATGAACGTCGGCGGCCGCGAAATCGGCTATCTTTTTGGTCAGTACAAGCGTTTGGCCAATGAATGGACGGGCGTTTTGACTGGCAAGCATCTGACGTATGGCGGCTCGCTGATTCGTCCAGAGGCTACGGGCTACGGCGATGTGTATTTCGCCGAGAACATGCTCGCCAAGCGCGGCGAGACATTCGAGGGTAAGCGCTGCGTGATTTCCGGTTCCGGCAATGTTGCTACTTATGCCGCGGAGAAGCTGTTGCAGCTTGGCGCGAAGGTGCTTACGCTTTCGGATCGTTCCGGCACGATTGTTGTCAAGGACGGCATTAGTGAAGATCTGCTTAAGACGGTCATGGAACTTAAAACGGTCAAGCGCGGAGAGCTTTCCGAGATCAAGGCCAAGGGCGTCCAGTTCGTGGCCAAGAAGAACAGTTGGCAGCTCGTCGACAAGGTCGACGCCGCCTTCCCGTGCGCCCGCCAGAATGAGCTCGACGGCAAGGATGCGGCCTATCTGCTCAAGCATGGCTGCACGCTCGTGGGCGAAGGCGCCAACATGCCTTCTACGCCCGAGGCGATCGAGGCGTTCGTCAAGGCGAAGATTATGTATTCGCCTGGCAAGGCTTCCAACGCTGGCGGCGTGGCGACGTCGGGTCTGGAGATGTCGCAGAACTCCGAGCGCCTTTCTTGGAGCCGCGAAGAGGTCGATCAGAAGCTCAAAGGCATCATGAAGGCGATTCACGACAATGCCTGGGAGGCTGCGGCGAAGTACGGCAAGAAGGGCAATTACGTGGTCGGCGCGAACATTGCCGGTTTCACCAAGGTGGCCGATGCAATGGTGGCACAAGGCGTCTGCTGAAGCGGACAAATCTGCGCTAATGCGAAAAGGAACGCTCCGTCCTTGCGGCGGGGCGCTTCTTTTCGTTCTTCGTTCCCTGTTTGTCCGGAAACTCCCGGCTGCCGTCCCCGAAATGGCCGGCGCGACGGACTATCTGAGTCGTATGCGCATTCCTGCGGACACTTGAGTTTCGTAGCAGCCGATATCGATCGACTTGCCGGAAACCCGCGCCCTGCCGGACAGATCCAGCGTGCCGATTATTTCCGCCTCGATGGAGAGGCCGGTGTTGTAGAGCGCGCTGAACACGGCGGGACGGAAATCGCCGGCGGCGTAGTTCTTGAAATCTTCTTTCCCGGCGAGACGCAGAATGTCCGCCATCGCTTCGGCGTCTTCGGCAGTGATGTTGTCGACCGCGCAGGCGCTGATGGTTTTTGCATCGCTCCAGTAGATGGGACGGTTCAAGACAATTTGGTTGCCCTCGTAGTCCGTCGCGCCGATCGCCACGCAGTTGGCGGCGAATCCGGTCGCATCGACCTTGAGCTGGTGCGCATCGGCAATGAGCGCTGCATCGGTTACCGCCATGCGCGATCTGACAAAGGTGCAGTTGTATATTCTGCCGCCATTGCCGACCCAGGCAATGGCGTCGGCGCTGCTTTTGTCGCCGCAGTAATTGTCGATAAACAGGCAATTGTCGACAATGGCGTCGCCACTTTTCTGATAGTTGAAAGTGCCGAGGCAAGCGGCAGAACCAATTCCATGTCCGCGCAGATCGGTGCCGCAGTTGCGGACGACGCAGCGCGTAACGCGTCCGGTGATGATATTGAAAGCTGCTCCTTGAGTGAACCAACCGCTGCCGAAACCGTTTTCGATGATGCAATTGGTGACCGTGCCGCCGTTGAAGAATTGGATATTCGCACCGCTGACTTGCAGCCCTCTGCCGCCGGAAATCGTGAGATTGGCGACAACCGCCTCCGGATGGTTCATCTCGAAAACGCGCTGGTTATGGCTCGTCTGCCAACCCGTATTCACGGAATTGGAAACGATGGTGCGCGACAAATCACCACCCGCGCCGCTGACGGTAATCGGTCCGTCCAGGCGGATTGGCGTTTTGGTGGGATGCCAACCTTCCAATACATGGACTTGTGAAGGCGTTTCGCCGAACTGGGAGACGAAGGCGACCGCATTGGAGAGGCTTTGGCGAGCGCTTTCGGCCGTGAAGCCGTTGTTGTCGTCGCTGCCGTCGGGCGAGACATATTGAACGGGGGCCGCGGCATTCTCCGGCAGAAACAGCGCCCGGATGGCAACGGGGGCGGTGATGTTTAGTGTCAGCGGATTTGTTTCTTCCAGTCCTGGCGGTACATCTTCGCACCAGCGCGCGAATCGGTAGCCGTCGTTGGGAGTTGCCTTGACTTCGAATCTCTCGCCGTGGGCGATATAGTCGCCTGCGGTTGAAACAGTGCCGCAGATGTCCGCACTGACCGAAACGAGATACTCGTTTTCGTAGTTCCAGACAAGTTTGGCGTTGACTTTGGGATTTTTCGTCAGCGTAAATTCGCAGCCGTTGCCGGATTCTTCTGTAACCCAATCGCCATTGTCGTTCTGCAGATAGAAGGTGTAACCGGTGCAACGCGATATGATTGTTTCGTTTTCATTCTTATATTCGTTATACGATTTGTAGACGACAGGCAGTTCAGAAGGAAAGGCATAATACCTGAAGGCTGGAGCGGGCAGAGTGCCGTCGCTGAATTCGGACGGATTGCCGGCGACCCAAATCGAGGTTTCGGGCTCGTACAGGTATTCGATGTATTGCCACTGCGTGTAACTTTCGCCGTTGTTGTCGCTCACCTCGATTTTGTAGGATCTGTACGGAGTCGGATTGGGAAATTCGTAATATCGGTATTCGCCGGAGTCATCCCATTCCGTTTCTTCTTCGACACTGTAGAGTTCAGTCCAGGTGGCGGCATCGTTGGCCGCCGTATCGTCCGTCTTCCGGTCCGCCGACGGAGCATAATCGTTTGAGCCGTAAATTTTCCATGCTTTCGGACCGCGCGCACTATTGAAGTAATCACCGCCAGTTTGCATTCCAAAGCGGTTTGCAACGGTTGGGCTGTCGAAGGAGAAAATGACGTTGAATGTTTTCTTTTGAACAAGCATTCGCGAGCCGCCGAATGGGGCGAAACTGCTGAAAGCGCCCGATGACGAAGTATATTTGCCGTCCGCGGAGGTCAGGACAGTCGCGGTGTCGGGGCGTGAGTTGGCAATCGACTGCGTTAGCGAGGTCCCGCTCGTGCACATCAATGCGACAATCAGTAGCAACGGGTATTTTTTATTCATCTCCCAGTCCTTTCTGAATTTGCACTTTGTACGATAAGTTGAAAATGTTCTACCATGATTAAAA
>CALYTX010000129.1 GCA_945487985.1 uncultured Verrucomicrobiota bacterium
AAGGATATTTTACCAAAATTCGCCTTGCACGAGTTTCACAGGGAGAATAGCACCGCAGTTTTCTGTATTGGTTTTCGCCGCGTCCTGCGCCGGGGTGGGGCGCCGGGGAGAGTTAAGCTCGCGGCGCAACCGGCGCCATCCCGGCAAGCGCGCATCCATCAAAGCGCAAAAGCCAGTACCGTGATCATGAACCCTAAGGTGGGTTATCTCGTGCACCGCTACATATTGACGCTGTTCAAACGGACGGGCAGATAGCTCGGTATTGTAAGTCACCAGACGTTTGCGCCATTGGCATGATCCCCATATTGATTTCAGCGCGCGCACTTTCACCGTCACGGGGCCTTCGCCGAGTTTATCGCACCATTGGCGCGTCAGCGCTTCCATTACCGCGGCGAATTCGGCTCGTTCGGCCGCGGCAAGTACCACGGGCGGGTCCGGGGCGCGCTGGAGAGCCTTGGTCCTGGTTTTGACCACCCATTCCCACTTTGAATGCAAGAACTCGCCGGCCGTCTTGAGCGCAACGCCGCGCAACGGCACGCAAACCTCGATGCGGCCGTAAGCATCAATGCGGATTCCGAGACGGCGCACGCGTCTACGACAGACCGAGAAAGGAATGCCGTCAAGCGTATTTTCGCCTTCGCGGATCATCGCACCAGATTCAATCGGCAACCCGCTCGACAGTAATTTCGGGGTCGATTTCCTGCAGTCCCGCCTCGATGCCTTGCTTGAGGGTCATCATCGCGAACGGACAACTCCCGCAATGGCCGACCAACTTCAGATAGACGACCTTGCCTTCAATTTTAACCAGCTCAAGATCGCCGCCATCGGCCTGAAGCCCACCACGCATCTCCTCAAGTTTGTCCTTTATTTTGTTTTCCATTGAGTTTCTCCTTTCATATCGTGTGCTGCAAATCGCTCTCGGGACTTCTTCCCGGCGAAACGCCCGCGGGAAAGCCCTGCACCCAGCAAAAGCAAAGCTATGGCCGGAACGAGAAACCAGTTGTAGCGTTCGCCAAGTTTCTCTGCCTGCTCGTTCTGCTCGCGCGAGGCCACCTGTCGGAGGAATCGGCGATAGATCGCACCGAGAGTGGTCTCGGCGGTTCCAGCGGTGGCAAGCTCGACATAACGTCCGCCCGAGGCATTGGCGATTGCTTCGAGCGCGGCGGATTCGAGTTTCACAACCACATTCTTGCCTTTATACTGAACGTATCCTTTGCCGTCAGGATTGGGAATTGTCGCCCCCTTGACAGGATCGCCGATTCCAACGGTAAAGACCGGAACGCCGCGTGATTTGGCGTATTCGGCGCACTTGACAGCATCACCTTTCAAATCGCCGCCGTCGGAAATAATGATAATCGCGCTGTGATCGTCACGCCAATTGCGGACGGGTTCCCCGGTTTCGGGGTCGGCGTGAATTTTCCCAATCACCCGCAGCGACTCGCGAATGGCGCTACCCAAATCGGTCTCGCCGCGCGGGGCGGAATTCTCGTCCATAGCCTCGAGTGCGTTGTGCAAGTGGGCGCGGTCTGTCGTGAGCGGAAAAAGCGCCTTGGCGGTCTTGCGGAAGGCGACAAGCGCGCAGCGATCATTGCCTAACGCATCGATCAGATCGGCGACATCTGCTTTAGCCCGCTTGAGACGGTTCGGAAACACATCTTCGGCGAGCATCGAAAGCGAGACATCAATCGCAACTACGACGTTGCGACTCATGGAAACGCGCTTTTCAAGCGACTTGCCCCACTGCGGACGCGCCGCAGCGAACAGTGCCAACGCGAGCCCAACGAGTATCGAGAAGGTTTGTAAGCCGGCAAACGGAACCTTGGGCACTTTCAGCGAAATTCTCGCCAGCGCCTTCTCACGCCGAGCTTTCATAAGACTCCAGCAGAACCCGGCGAATGGCACGAGCACAACCAGAACGAGCATCCATGGATAGGCAAAACGCATAATCGGGTTCCTTTACGTTTCGTCAATGGTCGTGGCGACCCTCGCCATGCCAGGGCACGTAACCAGGGACATGGTCGATGCCAGCTGCGATGCGCTGGCGCACCGCCTCATAGACGAGGATTGTCGCCGCCGCAGAAACATTGAGGGAATCCGCCAAACCCAACATCGGTATGCGTACTCGCAGCTCCGCGCCGTCCATCCACTTGGCCGTAAGCCCGTATTGCTCGGCTCCAAGCGTGATTGCGACATTTTCGGTAAGATCGACCTCGAAATGGAGCTTTTCTGCATGAGGAGTGGCGGCGAGAATCTTAAACCCACGCGCCTTCAGCCAGGTCAACGCCTCCTCTGACGATGCCTCCACCACCGGCACGGAGAACATCGCGCCGGTCGAGGCTCGCACCACATTAGGGTTGTGGATATCGGTCGTGCGGTCACAGACAATCACTGCCGCGACGTTCGCCGCGTCGGCACTGCGCAGAATCGTACCGAGATTGCCAGGTTTCTCGATCGCCTCCGTGACGATAACCAGAGCTTTTTCCGGCAGTTTCAAATCGTCAAGGCGGATGGATATGTGCGGCCCGACCATCAACAGGCCGTCGGGACGCTCCTTGTAGGCGATTTTTGCGAAACAAGTGCGCGTACAAGAATACACTTCCGCACCCCTGCGCTCGCATTCCGCCACCAGCGCGGACTCGTTTTCGTTCTTAAGATAAAAATCGGGACAATGGAATATCGCGCGCGGACGATATCCGTTGTCGAGCGCACGGCGGCACTCGCGATAACCTTCAACGATCATCTCGCCGGTTTCCTCACGTGCCGAACAGCTGCGCAGACGCACAACGTACTTGAGTTTGGGATTGCTCGGTGAACTTAATTCCATGCCTTTATTATACCAAACCTCGCCACGACGCTGCACGCCCCGCCGGCGAATCGGTGCTACGAAGCGGACGCGTTCAGACCTTCATCGATTTGAGCACTGAATAACCGCGGCGAGCGATGGTTTCCACCGTGTCAAAGTAGCGGCGGTGGACACTTTCGAGACCCGCTGCGTTCTTGCAAACGGTATAGCAACGCCCGCCAACCTTCAGCGCACGGCGGGCAGTTTCAAGAAAGACATCGGCAATGCGGTAGTCGGAATAATACGGCGGATTGCCCACGAAAACATCAAATGTCCCGTCCAATCGCGATGGTGTTCCACTGTCAGCGAGAATTAATTCTGCCGGCACGCCCAATCTGTCGGCATTGAGCGTTGCCGCCTCAATTGCGCGACTGTGGGAATCGACGCCGGTTAACCTGACGTCTTTCAGCGCGCGCGCAATCAGCAACCCGACCATGCCGGAGCCACACCCCATATCGAGCAAATCGAATCCGTCCACCGACAGCTGAGCGAGCTCGCGGCAGACAACCTCCGCAAGAGCCAGACCACCCTCGTCGCGACGGCGATGACAAAAGCAACCCGGGAAGCTTGTGAATTCAACCGGCTCGAGACCAGGAACAGACGCTTGCCAGCGGGCGGAGAAATCACGCGTTCGACCGGGTTGGTCGCGAATTTTCGCAATGAGGCTATTTCGGTCGCGTTCCTTGCCTTCATATTCCAGTCGGAAACGCGGCGCGGAAAGATCGCCTCCGAGCAGGGCGGCAATTTCCTGCAGCATATCAAGCGCCAATTCGCCGCTCATGCGCTTAGGACCGGTTTTGAACCTGATTTCGTCCCAGTTGCCTGCAGGCAAATGGGCAGAGCATACCGCCTTGAGGTGATGAGCCTTCTCAATGGCATGGCGCTGGTAGATATCGAGCGTATGGCATGTAATTTCGCCCTCCAATGCCCACTTGGCGGTGAATCGCCGACCGTGCTTGCCACGCTCGAAAAGGTCTTGGGCGGTGTAGCCTACAAGCAGAGTTGCCATGTCACAACGCCAGCGTTTCGGCAGCGGACTTCAGCCGCTTGAGCGTCTTTTCCTTGCCGAGCAGTTCAAGCATTTCGAACAAACCTATTCCTTCGCCGCGCCCAGATACGGCAACGCGGATTGGGTGCACCCACGGCCCCATTCCGTTGCCTTGAGAAAGCCCCTTGACCAACTCCTCCAACACAATCGCGCGCCAATCTTCGACCGCGGCGAAACGCGCGATGATATCTTCAAGCAAAACCTTGACTCCTTCTTTCGCCAATCGCTTATCAACAGCCTTGCGGTCGAACAGATAGTCGTCGGAGAAGAAGCATTGCGTGGCCGCAGGAATGTCATTGAGGAATTTCGTGCGCACCTGCAGCTGGTCGGCGAGGGACGAAAGATCGAAGCCCTCTGGAATCTGCTGTCCGGCGACGGCGGCGCGACGGACGATTTCAGCAAGGAAGTCCGCCTTCGGCATCCGCTTTATGTACTCGCCATTCATCCAGGCGAGCTTTTTCGGATCGAACATCGCGGCTGTCACATGCACATTCTCAAGCTCGAAAAGACGAATCATCTCGTCACGAGAGAGCACTTCACGATCATCGCCAGGATTCCACCCCAAAAGCAGCAGATAATTGAACAGCGCCTCGGGAAGATAGCCCTGCTCGCGGTATTCACCTACGAACGCCGCACCATCACGCTTAGAATAAGGCTTGCCCTGCTGGTTGACAATCATCGAAAGGTGACCGTAGCGCGGCACATCCTTACCCAGCGCGCGAAAGATGCAGATATGCTTGAAGGT
>CALYTX010000130.1 GCA_945487985.1 uncultured Verrucomicrobiota bacterium
AACCGCCTACTCGCCAAAATCGGCAGTGAGCTGAACAAGCCTAACGGACTTGCAATAATGCCGTCAGACGCCACGGAGATTGCCGCGATGCTCTATCCGCGGCGAATTGAGATTCTCTGGGGAGTAGGCAGAAAAACCGCCGAAATTCTCCGCCGCTACGGAATCGTCACTTGCGGCGATGTGCAGCGTCTGACCAGAGATGGAGAAAGCGCCATCTCGCGTCTGGCGGCAATCATCGGCGAAGCGTCTGCGCGTTCGCTGACGTTAGCCGCCTTCGGCAAATCCGATGAGTGCGTATACTGGGAGGAACCCGCGGAGAAGTCGGTCTCGCGCGAACACACTTTCAGCACCGACGAATCCAACCGTGAAGCGGCAAGGAACCGGCTTCTGGAACTTGCCGGCGAAGTCGGCTACCGTTTTCGCCGCGCGGAACGCTGGGCACGCACGGCGAAACTGAAGATGAGAACCTGCGATTTTGCCACCTTCACCCGCCAGATTCTCTTCAGCCGCCCTTCACGCGACGATATCGCCTTCAAACGGGCCGCAGCGGAGCTATTCGACCGCGAATGGCCGACCGGGAAGAAGCTATCGCTCCGGCTCATCGGCTTCGGCGTTGCCAATTTCCAGAATTTTCCCGACGACGAGCAGCCCGCGCTCTTCGATGATCCAAAAGATGAGACGCGCCGCAAGCACGAACGGCTTTCATCCGCAATCGACGCGCTACGCAACAAAGGACTTCTATAAAAAGGAGTACTCCCGTGCCCGCACCCCCGAAGACATCAGTATCGCTCCTGCGCGAACTCGCCGCCGAACCACAAAGCGCGCGCTGGGCCGAAATATACGTGCGCTACCGTCCAGCCATGGAAAGCTTTCTTGCCGCCCATTTTCCCTCGGTCGATAAGGAGGACGCAATCCAGGAGACGATGCTCGCACTTTTCCGGAAAATCCCCGGCTACCGCATTGACGATGCGCCAGGACGCCACTTTCATAACTACTTAATCGGCATCCTCAAGCATAAGGCGATGGACGCGCTGAAGAAAATGCAAGGCGAAGAAAGCAAGCTTAGACGCATCAAAATCGCTGACGAATGCCGCCACGAAGATGATGAAGACGAATGGAAGCACTCGGCGATGGAAGTCGCCATCGCCGAGCTGCTCGCCGACAAAAACCTTAATGCGCGCCACCGCGAGATTTTTCGTGCGGTAGCACTGCGGCACGAGCGACCGGCCGATGTTGCCAGTAAATTCGGCATTTCACGCGCAAACATCGACCAGATCAAGCGCCGAATGATTGAAAAACTCGCCGCAATCGCCAACCGCCTGGTCAATGAGTGAAATCAGCGCGTGCGCAGCAACATCATCGCCCGTTCGTTACCTTGACGCGCGGCACGTTGCAGCCAATCGTCGGCACGAAGCGGATTGCGAGCCACCCCAAGCCCATCGAGATAACACTCGCCGACCATGGCTTGCGCAGCGGGGTGTCCGCGCTCTGCGGCTTTCATCGCCCAGGCGAAGCCTTCTGCGGGATCGTAGTCGACCCCGTAGCCGTTTATGAAACAGAAAGCCAAATCGTTCATGGCTCCGAGATGGCCATGATTGGCTGCCCGGAGAAACCAGGCGACAGCCTCGTCAGGGTTGCGCTCACAGCCAATGCCGCGCAACTTGCAAAGACCAATCGATGCCTCCGCACCGGGATGGCCCTGATTGGCCGCCGCTTCATACCACCGCACGGCCGCAACAAAATTAGTGTCTGTTCCGCAGCCATGAAAATAAGCCTCGGCAAGTGCAGCCTGACACGCGGCATCGCCTTGGTTGGCGCCCAGGGCAAGACGGTGAAGATAATCGCCTGCAGATTCGCCCGGACGGCGGCGCGTCGAGAAATCCTTTTCGTGTGTCAGCGCATCATTCTTTGCCAACGCAGGCAGCGACGATAGCGGACGCATCGCGAAAAAAGCAATAACACCGGCGGCGGCGGCCACAAGCAGAATGGCCATCCGCCGCAGCGGCAAATTCATCGCACCCTCGAATGCGCGCCTGAAAGCAACCGCGCTTTCATAGCGATCGGCTGGATCGGTGGCGGTAGCCTTGCGGATCACGCCGGCGAGACGCCAGCCTGGCTTATCGCCGGCAGCCACCTTCAGAATCCGGCCCAGCGCAAAGATATCGCTGCGGACGGACGCCTCGCCGCGGAGCAATTGTTCAGGCGCGGCAAAGTCCATCGTACCCACGCCCACAGCCCGTCCATCAACAACAGAAAGTCCGTCCTCGCCTGCGCCCGCGACGAAACCACCGAGTTGCTTTGCCAGCCCAAGATCGATTACCACTGGGCTGCTGTCACGCCGCAAAAGCACATTGCCGGGCTTAAGATCGCGATGCACGTACCCTGCAGCATGGATTTCCCCTACCGCTTTAGCAAGCAACGACATAAACGGATGCAGCACGGCGCGTTTCAGTGGCAGAATGAGTGGTTGTAGATACTCCATAACGTAGTACCTTTCCCCCCTCACCGAACCTTCGTCGAAATAACGCGGTAGCGCCGCTATCGGCAACGTTCGAACAAGATCGATTTCGCGGAGGAAGCGCTCGACGAGCGAACCGGAGGCATCCACGAGCAATTTGAGCGCCGCCTCACCGCCGAGACGCGTATTGATTACTCGGTAGACCTCTGCGGAGCGTCCCGAACCAACAAATGCGACAACCTTCCATTCTCCGACGATTTCGCCCTCGGCGAGGAAGCCACGCCGTTCGCCATCATCGGCTCGCTGCGCGAGCATCGCTTCGATATTCAGCGCCGCCATGTCGTCTTGAAGACCGGCCTCGGATTACCACCCCTGCCGCTGCGGTAGGCGCCGTAATCGCGGCACGGATAGCCCGAATCGGAATAAATTCCAGGGTATACCCGACGGATATTCACGAGCGACGGCGGAATTTCCTTGACGAACTTCGATCTTTCCACCGGGAAGATGCCGCCGTCGGGCTTTTTGCGCATTTGCGGCGAGAAAAGGTAAAGCCCATCTTTCGCGCGCGTAACCGCTACATAAAAAAGCCGCCGTTCCTCGTCGATACGCCCTTCTTCGTCGGCCCGCGATGACGGGAACATCCCCTCGGAACACCACGGCACCATCACCACCGGCCATTCCATGCCTTTAGCCTGATGAACCGTCGACAGCACCAGCGCGGGCTGTTGCGGATCATTTCGTTTCACATCGAGATTGGTCATGAGTGCCACATCCGCAAGAAACCCCTCAAGTCCATTTTCAGCATCGGCAATCTGCGCGGCGAGTTCCTTGATATCATCGAGCCGGTCGGCCGCCTCAGGTTCTTCGAACTGGCTTAGGAGACGATCCTCGTAGAACAGGTCGCAGAAATCGGAAATAATCTGGCCCGTTTCGCCTTCCGCGATATGCCCCGCAGCCGCCTCCATCGCCTTCGCCAACGGCGGCCAGACGGCAAGTGCCTTCTTGCCGAGCAATGCGCCGAGAGCTTCGCGGTCGGACGCCTGCTTGGGGTCGAAGCGTCCGCCGAGCTTCTTCCAGCATTTAGCCGCGGAAGCCTCTCCGACGCCCGGCAACAAGCGGACAAAACGGACAAAGGACAACTCGTCCCCAGGGTTCGTAAGCAACTTGAGGTAGGAAAGAACGTCTTTCGTGTGCAACTGCTCGAAAACACCCACTCCTGAGGTGATGCGGAACGGAATCTTGGCGCGCGCGAGCGCCATTTGCACATCAATAGACTGGTAGTGGCTGCGGTAGAGGATGGCGATATCGCCATAGTGGTAGCCGTTGTTGATTTGCTCGCGGATTATCCGCAGAATTTCCTGCGCCTGGGAAGCACCATCGTAAACCTGGTAGAGAAAAGGTTTAGCGGAACCATTGCGGATCGGTCGCAAGGTCTTGTCGAACTGTCCGACGGAAGCGGCGTCTTTCATTACCGCGTTGGCGACATCGAGCACTCCGGGCAGCGAACGATAGTTGCGCTCGAGCTTGACAATCCGGCAGCCCGGCCAGCGCTCGGGGAATTCGATGATGTTCCGAATTTGCGCGCCGCGCCATGTGTAAATGCACTGGAAATCGTCGCCAACTGCCATTATATTGCGATGCTTGCCCGCAAGAATATCAGTAAAGTCGGCCTGCAAGGAGTTGGTGTCTTGATATTCATCGACGAGCACATGGAGAAAATGCTCCTGCAGCGCTTCGCGGACGCGATCGCACTCCGTGACAAGCCGCAGCCCGTTCACAAGCAAATCGTCGAAATCCATCGCGGCGAGTTCGCGCTTGCGCGCTTGGTATTTCGCAGCAATCTCGACAATCTGGTCGGGCGAAAAACCAGCAGCCTTCGTCTGCCAGCGCGAGGCCACCTGTTCAATGCTGACGGACTCGTTGGCCGCTTCGGAAATCATCTTCGCGACAATATCCTTCTTCGGGAAATCCTTCGGGTTGTCAACGGTGGACTTGATAATCTGGTCGATCAACTTCTTCTGGTCATCTTCGTCCAGAATCTGGAATGACGCTGGATAGCCGATGAAACCGGCGTAACGACGCAGAAAGCGCGCGCATACCGAGTGGAATGTCCCGCTCATATTCAACGCGGCATCGTTCCCCACTACCTGCCCGGCACG
>CALYTX010000131.1 GCA_945487985.1 uncultured Verrucomicrobiota bacterium
GCATAGCCGATTCGCCGGAGGATACATCGTTGCCGTGGAGCTCCAGCAAATCGTGGGAAGGAATGGCGCCAATTGCGCCTTCCGTTATGGATCGCTATGATTGAGAACAAAACGCTCGATATTGAATCAGGCGGCGCCCGGTTGGACGCCGCCTTGATTTTGGCCTTTCCCGCCACGACGCGAGCATTCGTGCGCGAAGCTATTGATAATGGCAAAATTCTGGTGAACGGACACCGCGCGGTCAAGGGGCTCAAGCTTCGTGGCGGCGAGCACATTGAGATTGCCGAACTGGCCGAAGCGAAAGACAACACCGTCCGCCCCGACCCCAAAGTCCGTCTCCGCCCGGTATTCGCCGATGATTCCCTGTTAGCCTTCGACAAAGCCGCCGGAATGCCTGTTCAGCCGCTTTCGCGCCGCGAAACGGGAACGCTGATGAATGGTGTGGTTGCACGATATCCGGAATGCATCCACTTAGGCGACAACCCCCTAATGGCCGGCGCACTGCACCGAATCGACGCGGACACTTCCGGGCTGGTGCTTGTAGCACGCACCGCCGCGGCGTTCGCCGATCTCCGCTCGCAGTTCGCAGCCCAGACAGTGGAGAAGACCTATCTGGCGCTTGTGGAAGGCGCTGTTGCCGCAGGCGGCACGCTCGAGAACGACCTTGCCCACGACCCAACTCTCCCCTTCTGCCGGATGATCGATGCGCACAAGAATCGGCTTGGACCGAACGAGCGCGCGCGATTGAAGAGTTTGCATGCGATCACCAATTTCCGTCCACTCGCCCACACCACCGTTGAAAACGAAGAGCGCACATTGCTGGAAGTAAAGATCTTCACCGGTGTGACCCACCAGATCCGCGCCCAGCTTGCGCTGGCCGGGATGCACATCATCAATGACCGGTTGTACGGCGCCTTCGCTGTGGACGGACAAAACGGCCACGCGCTGCACGCGCTGTGCGCCCGCTTCCGGCATCCAGTTTTGGGCATTGAAACTGAAATCAGAACTCCCTATCCGCAATGGGCTCAGATTTGACCGCGCGGACAACCCCATAAAAGGATTCTCCTCATGCTGCAACTTATCGCCGGAGCGCTGACCATTGTGGCGGATATTCTCTCTGGAATCTATGGCTGGGCTGGAGCGACTATCCAGGAAATTCAACCCTCTCCCCATGTTGAAGTGCGGCCCAAACACGTCTTCGGGCTGCAGTTGAGTGCGCTCGCCATCGGCGGATACAGCAACTTCAAGGGCATAAACTGGGCCAATCCTTTCATGGGAGTGCAGGAGCGGATGAAGCCGGCAGACACCGCTTGCACTTTCGACATCGCCTTTCTGGGCAACATCTCGCGCGGCACCAACACCGCCTTCAAAGTAGCAGGGCTTGTCAACTGGGATACCATCTTCGAGAAATATTCTGCGCCAGCCGATGAAAATGGAAAAGTGAAGCAATCAGACAAGCCGCCCAAATCCGTGCAAGAAGCCCAACCGTGGAAGAAGGATCCTACCGAGCGAGCGCTTGAATACCAGCCAGGCAAGGAAAAAGACTATCTCGGCCAGAGCGTCGGCGCCGAAACAGGAGTGTTCATCGCCGGCGCGGCCAATATTATGCCCGAAACCGCCGTCGTTGGATTGCAGGCGGCTGGACTAGTCAATTTCGCCGGCTCGATGGATGGAGTGCAAATAGCGGGCTTTTCCAACACCGCCGGCACGCTCCGCGGCGTTCAGATCGCGCTATGGTGCAACGAGGCGGACGATGGGGCGGGGCTGCAGATTGGGTTGTTGAACAATGGTCGTGCGATGAAAGGCTTGCAGATTGGAATAATCAATTTCTTCGAATCCACGCCTGACGCCGGCCGCTTTCTGCCGATTGTCAACGCCAATTTCTAAACATCGAAAAAGCTCGCCGGATTCTCCCCGAGACGCCGAAACTCAACTGGCAGCAGCTGCGCCGCGTCCAGTTCCGATAAGGGACACCAGAGAAATTCAATCCAGTCCTCCTTGGCCGCCACCGCCTCGCTGTCAACTTCGATTTCATAGACCAGATTGATTTCCGCGTGCGGTTTCCCGTGCTGGAGGAAACTATTTTCCACACATCCGAGAAATCGTCCAACTTTGGCAGTCAACCCAGTCTCCTCCATGATTTCTCGCGATAGCGCCTGACGGCCAGTTTCACCGAATTCGATATGCCCGCCGGGAAGATATGTCGTCGTTCCACCCTTGGCACGGCAAAGCAAAAGCTTGCCACCGACTACGCAAACACCACGGGCGATAGTCTCAATGCCGGCAAGCTCGTATTCTTTCAACTCCTCCATAGCTATCTGCCCCCTCCATAACTCGCCGCGGCAGATTCCAAATGCGGTATCGCACCGGCCTTCACGACCTTCACATTCGCATAGCGCACTTTCTCGTTGATAAGGCACGCGTCCAGCACCACCTTGGCAGCATGCTCAATGAGACGGCATTTTTCCCAAATCAGCGTTTCGCGGATTAGCGCAACGAGTTTTACATAATCAAGCGTATCCTTCAAGTTGTCGGTCGAGGCAGCCTTGTCATCGATTTCAAGCGTCACATCGACCCTGAGCTTCTGCGGTGTAATGCGCTCATGCGGCAAATCCCCGATAATGCACTCGACCTCGATTCCGTTCAGTTCCAGCGTCATAGCGTGATTTCTCCCGTACCCTTTCTTCCGCCCAAGGCGGGTTCGACATGGATTGTCGCATCAACCACGCCGATGCCAGCGGCAGTCACGGCGTCTTCAACCCGGTGGGCTATGCGATGCGCCTCGACAATCGAAAGCGAACTGTCGACCTGAATATGCAACTCGGCCTGAAACGCGCCGCCGTAACGACGGGCCCGGCAACAATGAACCGAACTCACCCCGGCAACCGACAGCGCGATGCGTTCAACGTCCGCTGATTTTGAATCGATCTGCGCGTCAATCAATTCCTGTAGCGCCGGTCGCGCAATCTCCCATGCCAATATCGCGATAAAAACCGCCACCGCCAGCGCACCAGCGGGATCGGCCCACCACATGAAAGGGAAGAAATGCGCCAGTGCCACCGCCGCCGCGACCGGGATGGAACTCAAAGCGTCCGAGCGGTGATGCCATGCGTTTGCCCTGAGTGCTGGAGTGTTAGTTTTAACCGCCACGCGATCGGTTGCTCGATAGAGCGCTTCCTTGACGACAATGGAAGCCAGCGCCAGCATCAGCGCCTCCCAGCCTGGAGACATCTCCGGACCGCGGCAGAAAGACGCAACAGCCCCTGTAGCGAGCTTCCAGACTACAAGCATAAGCATCAAGGCGATAAAAAGCGTTACCAGCGCCTGGATCTTACCATGCCCGTAGGGATGATTTTCGTCCGCCGGCGCCTCCCAATACCTAACGCCGAAAATAACAGCGAAATCCGTGGCCAGATCCGACAGTGAATGCAACGCATCGGCCACGAGCGCCTGCGACGAACAGACCGTGCCCACGGCGGCTTTCGCCAACGATAGTGCTAAATTTAGCGCCATCCCGATTGCGGTGATGCGCCGTACGCTCTTAACTGTGGATTCCATCAATGGAAATTATACCACATTCCGGCCGCCCCAAAGGCGCACGTTGCTTTTGCATCGTGCGCCGGCCGAACTTATGAGAAATCCCTCACGGGGCAATTTCATAGATCATCGTCGGAGCGTTGCCGCCTTCGCCAGGGGCCACCTTGGCAGTGAATAGGTATTCACCCTGGCGATAGGAAGACTCAACCTTGCGCAATCGCGTACCGTCGGAAGCCAGTGCGTAAACCGCAAGATTCGCGTTATTGTTTTTAAGGGCTATCTTTGCTTCACCGCAGCGAGCCAGATAGGGCAATTTCCCCCACGATTTGGTATCGGTCATCTTGTCGTTGGTAAAAGTCATTTCACTGTTCAGAACATCAGTAATGTGCAGAACCAGAATCTTCTTCGAGTTCACCAGTCCCTTGCCGTCCATCGCCGAAGCCGAAACATTGCAGAACGCGGTCACGCCCGAAACCGCAAGCGGTCCGGCCTTGAGATCGCGTCGGCCAATCGAGCAGACTGCCGCCGTCCGTGGCGTATTCACGGCTAAATCGCCGGTTTTCGTACTAATGGCGATTTGCTTCGTATCGGAAATCGTTTTGACGGGATTGAACTGCGGCAACTCGCCTTTGTTGCCGGCCGAGAACGTCTTCGTGCACCCCGCCGGCGGCGCCTTCCCGGCGTCGGCAACATACGAGCCGATGCGAGAGGTATAGCCCAGTTGCGTGAACGGATGCGGGAAAAGACCGTTGGCCCACATATCGCCAAGTCCGCGAGCCATCGATTCGGCCTTGGTGACACCATAGCCGTAAAGCTCCTTCGCGGGCGCCACATCGCCGCGTCCGTAAAGAAGCACTATCTGCCGCTCGGTAAGCTGCCCTACTGGGTCACGCACGATATCAAAGCCGCTGACATGGTGCTGACCGAAGAGCGCCGATCGCCCATGACTCCAGGCGAAACGGTAAATAGCATCCCAATCCTGCAACGAGGCATAGGCGCCCATCATCAGCCCA
>CALYTX010000132.1 GCA_945487985.1 uncultured Verrucomicrobiota bacterium
TCGCGCCCGACCGTGATGCGGCTCGATTTGAGCGTGTAGTAATCCGTATTACTGCGGAGGATCGAGTGGATCGGCAAGAACCAAATGTTATCTTCGGCCTCGAGCCGCAACAACGACCAACCCTCGCCCTTGGTGTAGAACGAGTTGTCGCCCTCGACGGCCATCGCGTGGCCTTCGGGCTCCTGATACTTTTGCAACTCGGCGGTGTAGACTTTGTCGAGATGGATTTTCGCGCCATAGTCGCGCGCGCCGTTGGCATCCTGCACATCGCCACGGACGTAAATCTGCCCGTCTTTGGGCCAGTCGTTCTCGTATTGATCGTACTCGAACGGCCATTGCACGCCCATCGCGTCCGTCTCCATCCAGTAGATCGACGCGAGCCACCGCTCGCCGACCGTCGGACGCAACGGGAACACGGCGTTGTGCTTCGGCGAATACGAGTGGCGTCCCGTATGCTGGTAGAGATAATTGCCGCGATTGTCGGTCGCATCGCCAATGCCGGTCGCCACGCGCGGCACGAGCCCTTCAATCGAATAGCCTTGGCCGTCGGGACGCAACGCTTGGCCGATGACGCCGCGTCGGGCGATGGCCTCGGGTTTGCGCACTTCGACGACTTGCACCGCGAGGATATTGGAATAGCTACCAGTATCGTAATAGACCATTACGCACTGGCCTGACAGCCGGCCGGCCGCGTACAAGACCTGCGACCCGGGGTCGACGTACAGTCCGCTCACGATCTTGTTCTTCGTCTCTTGGGCTACCCCGCCAGTGATGTTCGTCTCAGTGCCGTAGCGCAAGGTCAACAGCTCGGCGTTGCCCATGAACTTCACGAACTTGCCGGAGAGCGAAATCGGCGGAGCGTTGTACGGCGAATCCGTCCAGTAAATGCGCCGCGGACGCCCCGAGCCGCTCATCGCGACGGTGTAGGTCATCTTGTTAGTCGAGCCGTCCTGCAAAATCCATTCAAAGGTCTGCGACCCGCCAGTAATCGCAAAGATGCCAGGATCGTTGCCGTCGGTGTTGAAGAGAAAACCCGAAACGCCGCCGTTTTCCGCCGTCAACTCGCAGTAGCGGTTGTAGGTTGCATTCCAGTCGACATTCGCCGGCGCATCGATGCGATCCGAAAGATAATACTCCGGCTTGGCGCGCTCCCAAGAAAAGCCGATCTCCGCTTCCACCAGCAGAACGTCCATTCCCGTCGCGTCCACCTGTTCATTGGCGACATCGACAGCGGAAAAGCCAGCGGTTGCGACAAACACCGCATTCGACGCCAGCCACACGTTCTCCGCCGGATCGCTAACATCCCGAATCTGCGCCGGACGCGGCGAACCGAGCGTGTAAATCGGCACCTCGGCGAACGCCGGCGCAATCAGTCCGGCCGCCGCCAACAAGAGCCACTTTCTCATGACACTCCCTTCATGCGCGTCTTAAAGCTTTATGATGAAACAAAGCGCATAATACGGCGGACGGTTCTCGTGCGGCTGGCTGCCGCCGGTCGAAGACGTGATAAAATACGCCGCGTTGCCCGACTTTTCGCTGTCGGCATCATAACCGCTACTATAATAAGCGACGTTGGCGCGGACACTGAGCTGGTCGTCGCCAAAATAATTGTGCGTATGGCTCGGGATTTCCCTGACATTCAAGGTTACTTTTTCGGCGCCGCCAGTCGCACCCACGCCGTAGGCACGCCCCGCCCCCACGATGAAACGGTCGCGCAAATCGGGCGTACCGTTCTGGCCGTTGCAGAGCGCCCAGCCCGAGGGAATCGACGCCTGGCTGCCGCTCCACATCACGATGACCCCCTTGGGCAGGACGGCCGAGACGCCGCCGATCGTGAAGGTGGAGTCCGACGGCATGGCCAGCGACCCGCCCGTGAGATTCAGTTCGCCCGTCACCCGTACGTCGCCGGCCAGCACGGCTCCGTCCGTCACCGAGAGCGTCTTCACCGTGTTCGTGCCGTTGACGACGGCATTGCCCGTCGTTTCGGTGGCATTGAAGGTCGCCTTTCCGGTTACCGTAAAATCGCGCTTCGCAAGGCTCACATCATACGCATAGCTCGCAAGCGGCACCGAAAGAATCTTCTGGCGCGGACGGATCTCGCCCGACGACCCTTGCACTGTCAGGCCAATGTAGAGCGTGGCGCCCGCATGGGCCGCAATTACGGCGTCAAGCTCCTGATCGAGTCCTTCAATGGCGCTACCCGCAGCATCGCTCAATTCGACGTTGAAGAGACCATCATCGTCGAGCAACACCGAACACTTGCGTCCCCAAAGCGCCGTTTCGCTCGCGGGGCCATCGTAAATCTTGAACGAAATCACCTGATTCTTCACGCTAACCGCCTCGCCTGTCGCACCGCGCAATACGCCTTGATACGAGAACGATGTTGCGGCCGTCGACAAACCTGCCGCAATCATTCCTGCCATCGCCACCATCAGTTTTTTCATCGTTGTCTCCTAGTCTTGTAATTGTCAAATTCGTGCTTAATAAATGGTTGACCGTTCCCCGTTCATCACTTCTCGACACTCGCGGAGCTGATGCGCTTCATCGTGAACTTGCCGCGCGCACGCAGCGTGCCTTCGTGGCGGAGTCCGCCAAATTCCCAGATCAGCGTACCGTTCAAGGTCTCCTCGGGATGCCAGGCGGTGCCAGACGTGCCGTCCCAGACAAACTCCACGGTGTTGGTAATCGAAAACGACTCCGGCTTGATCGTGCCGGCATAGTTGCCCAGATTGTCGCCCGAAGGCGAAGGCGTCTCGAAATCAAACCGTTTGCCGTCATGCTGCGGATGTAGCGCATGGCGCATTGGATTGACGTTCGATGTCTCAGCGACCGTAAACTGGAAGCCTGCCGTCGTGCCGAAACTGCCGGACGTGGCAGGATACTTCACCGGGTCGGTCGGCAGAAAAGCCGTGGAAACACGACGCGGCTCCGCGAGTTTCACGTCGCTCGTCTCGGACCCCGCAATGACGTGCAGTTTCCCTTCCGCGTCGCGTCCGTACCAGAACCGCTGCAACAGCATCATCGCGCCTTCTCGATCGACATACAGCGGCAAGCGCACTTTCATCGTGCCGCCAGCGGCAACTTCCGTCGTCGGGATGGACACGCCCGCGCTCTGAATCTCATTGGTAATCGTTGTCGTCTCACCCGTCACCGAATCGACGATGTTCGTGATTTTCAGCACCGTATTCGTAACCGCCACCGGCGCCCCGACAAAGGTGACGGTATCAAGTTCGGCGGATGCCAGCCAAATGCCTTTGGGCCACGCGTTGGCCGCGGCTTCGCCCCCGTCGCTCGTCGCTTCGATAGGCAAAACAACCTGCATCGCCGAGCCGCCATCGACATCGGTGATTTTCAGCAGTCCGCCGTAGTACGTGCCGGCGGCGCCAACGAGCTGGCGGCGGTCGAGCGCGAGTTGCAGCTTGAGCGTCGCGCCCGCCTCGATCCTGCCGCGCCAAGGCGCAGCAATCGAAAACGCCGCCCAAGCATTGGTCGCGGCCGCCGCCACCGTCGTCGCATCCCGGATCATCAGGCCAGATACGACTGGCGGAATCGCCGACCATGCTTCGGCAATGCCCGCATCCAGTGCCACCTGAACCGACCGCGCCTGCGCGCCGTCATTGCGCACGGTCAGTGTCGCAAGCGCCGTCTCATTGCCGAAATCAATGCCCCCGGCGGGTGAGACGTTCAGTACGCCGCTCCAATCGCTCACCTTGGATGAATCAGCCAGAATCACCGCGCCGTTCGCGACGGTTTCGTTGCCGTAGACCGCACGGAACTTCGGCGCGGCGCGATCCAACCCCCACATGATTTTGTACTCGGTGTTATCAACATCGACGCCGTTCAGATAGTCGGCAATAGTCGTCTCGCCGTACGTCGAGAGCCCGACAAAATTGAGTGCCGCATCGGGCGACGTGCGATGCCAGGTAATCGCCGGCGCGACGGGCCGGCCGTACACCGTGCGGGAGAACGCATTCGTCGCGAAGCAAACGCAGATTGCATTGCCCGGCAGCGCGGCGATCGTGGAGACGCCCTTGCCGCTACGGTACCACACCTTGTAGCCGGCCTCGGACGAACCTTCCGAAGACGCCGCGCCCGTATACTGCCGCGTCTGCTGAAAGGCGGCTGGATCGTACACACCCACGAAATCGACCGGCCAATCGGCGAACAATTCGTCGGACGGAAGCGCGGGCGCGACATTCAGGTAAAACGCATTCCAACCCGTTTTAAGGGCGACCGGCTGGCTAAAGGCTACCGCATCGGCGCGTGCGACCGAAAAACCGGCAGACAAAACGAGTCCGACGACGGCGCCTCTCCAGCCACCTGTCATGACTTGCCATTTCATATCGTATCAGGACACCTTCTTGCGGCATCTGCGAGCCCCACCGCACGGCGTGACACACCCGTAGACTAATCAACTTTAACTTTCGCGTATTATAGCACCCCAAAACGCGAGAAACAAGCCGAAATCGCGCGTTGTTCACCAACGCACATGGCGATTCAGTTCACAGCGTATGAAGCCTGTAGCCACTGAATTTACCACCCC
>CALYTX010000133.1 GCA_945487985.1 uncultured Verrucomicrobiota bacterium
GTATGGTGAAGAGGGGGCGCTTGTAAAGAGCGATTTCCGCAGCAACACTTTTGAATCCGTGCCAATGGGTGATGGCGTGGCGTTTATGATGGTCAAATCGAATGCCAAGCACGCGCTCGTCGACGGTGCCTACGCGAGCCGTCGTCAGGCTTGCGAGGATGCTGCGAAGTATTTTGCGAGCGTGCTACGTGGCAAGAAAGTTACCCATTTGCGCGATGTCACGATGGCTGAATGGGTTCTCTATCGCGGCGGATTGAGCGAAACTACGGCTAAGCGCGCGGTGCATCCGATTGGCGAAGACGAGCGCGTCGTGCAGGGCGCTGAACTTCTTGCCAAGGGCGATCTTAAGGCTTTTGGTGCTCTCATGTACGATTCGCACGAGTCGAGCCGTCACTGGTTCGAGAACTCCTGCGAGGAGCTCGATGCGATTGTCGACACCGCCAAGGCAATTCCTGAAGTCTATGGCGCGCGCCTTTCGGGCGGCGGGTTTGGTGGAAGCTGCTGCTTGCTCGTCGATCCGGCGGCGGCGGACAAGATTGCCGCGGCGATTACTCGCGAGTACATGGCGAAATTCGGCGACGAGCCAGTATGCTCGTTGATCAAGCCCTCAATCGGCGCAAGAATCGTGTGATGTTGTTTCACGGCTAAAAGGACGTGTGATGAAGAAACTCTCCTCTCTGTTTTCGATCGTTGCGGCCATGGCGCTCTTTTGCGCCCAGGCCGATGACGATGACGATCTGATGGCGGCGCTGGACGATTCACCGTCCCCAACTCAGGCTGATGCCGCGTCCAACGAAGGCGGCTCCGATGAAGGAGGCTCCGACGAGGGCGGCTCCGACGAGGGCGGGTCCGACGAAGGCGGCTCCGATGAAAGCTCGTCTGACGAGTCGTCGGCGGGCTCGGGCGAAGTTGCCGGGGAAGAGCAAAATATCGATGTCGGCATTCCAGGCCTCCAGAAAAAGCCTAAAGAAAAATTCTATCATACCTTGCCGTATTGTCGGCGTCTTGAGGGTAAGGCCGAAGTTCTGCGTCCAGGCGCATCACGATGGACGGAAATTCAGGAAGGTAAGTATTACGCACTCGGTACGCTTTACCGTACAGTGCCTACAGTTACCGAACCTAAGCCGTTTCTACGTGTTGATTTCGGCGGCGAAATTCGCGTCGAGATCAAGGGCGAGGCGACCTTTGGCACCCGCGCTCAGCCGTTGGGTGGAACCACACGCACGATTACGCTTATTTCTGGTACGATTACGGTCAAGCTTCCTCGTAATCTGCCCGAGGGCCTATTTATCGTCTCGGCTCCCGGCTTTATGTCTGTCAATCCGCAAGGAGATGCTAAATACACCTACCGCAAAACAGTCGACGGCGACGAGGCAAAAGTGCGTTGCGTGACCGGCCGCTTGTGTCTGAAGGGTATGCATTTCAACATTCCCGAGATGAAGGCAGCTAATGAAGTTCGCATCGTTACCTCGCAAGATCTCCTTTTCACTGGTTTGTTCGGCAGCCGCGGCGATTATATCGTCCGCCTTGATCAGGGGCGCATCGTGCGCAAGGACTTTGAAACCGGCCGCGACATTGAGGAAGAGAAGACTCTCGATTGGAAGCTTTCGCCAGAAACCGCCGTCCGAATCCACCGCCAGCGTCCTGCGCTCGGCGAGCGCATCGCTGTAACTACGATGACGTTCGATGCCACTGGCGAGCTTAAAAACCGCTGCGCTTTCACCGAGCATATGATTGAGGTCAACTCTGGTGAACTTGGTCCAACCTCGAAGAAGGATCGTGAAGCTATCGCCAAGCGCGCTGCGGAAGCTACCGAGACGCTTGCGGGCGATGCCACGACAACCGAAGAAGCCGAGCCTGAGCAAGCTGCAAACGACGAGGCTTCCACGGAGGAAGCCAGCAGCAGCGGCGACTCCGCAGCAGAGGACGATTTCCAATTTTGATTTTACAACGGAAACCTAATTTCCAAACAAGAAGAAAGCACAAAGTACAAAGATGGTTATTCAGCAGTTCAACAAGCTCATCCGCAACAAGTGGGTGTGGGGGGCATTCGCGGTCGTGGTCTCTGCGGCATTCTGTTTCGACGATATGTTTCGGGGGGGAGGTTCCGGCGAAATCGATAATAATTGCGGCACAATCGGCGGTAAGCCTTTGGATGCAGATCTTTTTCGCACCGCAGTTAAAGTCAATCGCGGACTGGAATCCATGGCGATTGATCGCGGCTCGCGAGTCAAGCCCGTTTCGGCTTACGAAATGAACCACCGCGTGTGGGTTTCATACGCCTTGGCCGAGACTGCTCAAGCCAACGGAATTGCCGTTTCGGACAAGGAACTTTCGGCTAGTATTGTGAACCAATTCGGTGCTAACAATTTCGATTCCGCCCGCTATCGCGAGATTCTTACGCAGAGTCTCGGCGTCACCGTTAAGGACTACGAAAGGGTGATGCGGCGCAATCTGGAAGGCAGCTACGCAGCCAATTCGTTGCTCTCGGCGGTCGTCTGGGGCTCGCCAATGGAAACCGAGTTGGCATTGGCGGATAAAACAGACAAGTTTACCGTTCGCGTTGCCGAGTTCGCGCAGACAAAGGAAGAGGCCGATGCCGTCAAAATGGATGAAGCCGCCCTCAAGCAGTGGTATGACGAGAATTCCGCCAAGCTTGCGCTGCCGGAACTTGTCAAGATACGCTATGTCGCCTTCGACGCAACGGCCACCAATGTGCAGGCGAGGATGACCGTTACCGAAGATGATCTTCGCGATTTATACGATGTCTCCTTGCAGAAATACACGAGCGTCGATACCAACGGTGTGGAAACGGTCAAGAAGTTTGAAGAAGTGAGGGATGAAATTGAGAAAGATCTGCGGCTGAAGCTGGCGCTTGATTTCTTTGTGACCAATCTCAATGACCGCGCCTTCGCCGGCCTCGCCGACGGCGTTGCAGCCGCCTCTCGCGTCGATAAGATTGCAAAGGAAGAGGGGCAGCCCGTGAAGGAGAGCGACTGGTTCTCCGTTGGTGATGACTTCTTTATGCTCGAGGGCTTTGCTGTCCATCCTGGAATGGTGCTTCCAGGCGTTAAATACAATGATTTGATAGCCGCTGTGCGTCAGCTCGACCCGTCCTCGGATTTCGAGCGCTACAGTGTTGTTGCCAGTGATCGCATGGTATATCTTCTCGAGCGAAGCCAGCTCGCTCCAGCCCATACCCCTTCGTTCGACGAAGCCAAGGGCAAGATCGGCAAACGTGCGCTCGCCGATGCGAAAACTGCCCGGTTTAAAGCAAAGGTGGAAGAAGTTACGCTCAAGGGATTTGACGCCGTGCTCGCCGCCAGCGGCAATGCGACGAACATAACCTTCACCGCCGATACCGCACCAGGTTCGTTCCCGAACCAGTACAAGGTTGTCGAAGCTGCCAAGAAGCTTAAGAAGGGCGAAATATCCGGCTTTATCCGTCTGGGCGCCGACAAGGCGATTGTTGTCGCGTGCGTCGATCGCGTGAAGGACGAGGGATCGCTCGCGTCGCTCTCGGCTGACGAGTCGATTGAGCGAGTCGTTTGTGCCAAGGCCGCCGAGCAATTGTATTCGCTCTGGCCGGAATCCAACCTCAAGAAATTGGGGTATACGACAAGCGTCGAAACTGTCGATGTAGAGCCGACAGAATCGTTAGTGGACGGCGAATGATGAAACTTGGTTTCAAGCGTATCCATCCCGACGCGGTATTGCCCGCCTACGCTCACGCCAGCGATGCGGGCATGGATCTTCGCAGCGTCGACGATTTGGTTATACCCTCTCGCCAGCGTGCTTTGGTGCATACTGGATTGGTGATGATGTTGCCGCTCGGTTACGAGGCGCAGGTTCGTCCGCGATCTGGGTTGGCGCTGAAATCCGGGATTTTCGTATTAAATTCTCCAGGCACAATTGATGCTGGCTACCGCGGCGAGATTGGCATTATACTTGCCAATTTCAGCGATGAGCCTTTTGTCGTGGCTAAAGGCGATAAAATCGCGCAAATGGTGATAGCGCCAGTTATCCAGCCGCAAATTGAAGAGGTCGACGAAATAGACGAAACCGATCGCGGAGCGGGCGGCTTCGGCTCGACCGGGGTTTGAGGCAGCACGCAGCCCGAGGAGTGTTGGGATGGTTTTGAAAATCGTCAAATACGGCGAGAAGGTGTTGCGGACGAAAGCGCTGCAGGTAGATAAGGTCACCGACGCACTGTGCGAATTGGCTAGCGATATGCTCGAGACGATGTACGAGTGTAAAGGTGTCGGTCTCGCTGCCCAACAGGTCGGACGCACCGAGAAGCTTTGCGTTATCGATATTCCCCAAGGTTGCGAAACGGAGGAAGACGAGCTTTTTAACGCTCCGGTGAAAATGCCTCTGGTTATGTTCAATCCGCAAATCATCGCTTCCTCGGGCTTGCAGCACGACAAAGAGGGCTGTCTTAGTTTTCCCGGTATCGGCGGATCGGTCTTGAGAGCCAATGAAGTAACTTGCGAGTATCTTGATGCTGATTCCAAGCCGCAG
>CALYTX010000134.1 GCA_945487985.1 uncultured Verrucomicrobiota bacterium
GATGTGCAGGCGTAGACGCCAGCCATAGGCCCGAGCCCGAGAAGATTAGCAGAGGGGTGGAGCAACTCCGACAAATGCTTGTCGTACACCCCGCTCATGTCGGGGAAACGAGCCCCCCACTCATCTTGATGCGGACCGATTAGCGGATTCAGCCCCACCAGGTTGATGTGATCGCGGATAATCACAAAATCGCCAGGACGCAGCGCGGGGTTGATTCCTCCAGAGGCATTGGTAAGCAAAAGCTGCTGGCATCCCATCCGACGCAGAATTTCGACTGGCAGCACCACGCTTTCCCAGCCCGTTCCCTCGTAGTAGTGGCGCCGTCCGCACCAGGCAGCAATCAGCCGGCCAGATCTTCGGTAAAGAACGAATTCGCCCGAATGCCCCTGAACGGTAGATGCGCCAAGCCCTGGAATGTCGGCATAGGCCAGGCGGACAATCGTCTCGTCGGTTTTGAGCGATTCACCCCAGCCGCTGCCGAGCATAATACCTAAATCCGGCGGACGCTCAAAACACGCATCCGGAAAATAGCCGGCGGCCTTGTCGAATATCTTCATGTCCATCACGCTTCTCCTTTCTTCGGCCAGCAGTCGAATTTCATGCCGTCATACGGACAATTGCGCGAAAACGATGCGAAGTCCCCGACGGACAATGCGCGCTCTTCACCGATTTCAATCGTTGTCTTGGGCAGTCCTTCAATACCGGCGCGCGGCGAAATGATCTCAAGCGGCATTTCGTGCCAGGCCTTAGCCCAGGCATCGATACTCATACCCTCTTCTTCGACCATCGCGCGATAGGTTGCGGGAATAGCCGCTTCGAGGCCAACGATTCCATTGGCGCTGCCTGCGAACCCCGATGCCTTAGTCTGAACCGGATGCGGCGCATGGTCGGTGGCGAACATCAATACGCCGTCTTTCACAGCCCGGCGAAGTTCGGCGCGATCCTCCCGATTGCCCAAAGGCGGAGCCATCTTGAAATTGGCGTCATCCACCGACAGTTCGTCGCAGGCGAAAAGCAGATGATGGGGCGTAGCTTCCGCGGTAACGCGCAGTCCCTCGCGCTGAGCCGCGCGCACCAGCTCAACCCCTTCGGCAGTGGAAATGTGTTGAATATGTAGCCGCACCCCCGTTTCACGGCACAGCCTAATATCGCGGGCGATGGCGTCGGTTTCAACCCAGACGGGTATCACCCCGAGCGAAAGACGCCTCGCCAACGGACAATCGCGAATAACATTGCGCCCAGGCGAAAGGCCGCCTTTCCAAGTCATCGCATGCTGGCAAACAACCATATCAAGCGCAGCCGCACGGCGCATCGCCTCGAACATCGTCTGGTCGTCCTCAACAAAGGAACCGTCGTCCGTGAAAAATGCAACTCCCGCCTCCCAAAGCGCTTCGAGGTCGGCGGTTTCCCGTCCGAGGCGCCCCTTGGTTATCGTCCCCGATGGCCAGAGCCGCACGCCGACGCCGGCGGCGCGCGCAGCCGCGCGCTGATAATCTACAATCGCAGGTGAATCGCACGCCGGGGTGGTGTTGGGCATAGTTACCACTGCGGCAAAGCCTCCACGCGCGGCCGCACGAAGTCCGCTCGCTGTAGTTTCGGCCGCAGGAAGGCCAGGATCGCGAAAGTGAACATGCACATCGACGAACCCCGGCAACTCGAGTGTTTTCTTCATATCCTTATTTTACCAAAAACGAGAATAGTTGCGAAACACCCCGAACTGCCTGGACACGGCAGCGCAGGAATGAAGGGCCGCTTCTTGCCGCACGCTAATTTCAGAACCGACTCAGATGTGGCGCGGCGTTTCGATTCCAAGCAGCTCCAACCCCGTGCGCAGAACTTCACCGAAAAGCGCGCAAAGGTTGAGCCGTGCGTTCCTGAGTGGCTCGTCACTCTTGAGAATGGGCGAGTTCTGGTAGAAACTCGAATACAATTGAGCCGTTTGGAACAGATACTCCGCAAGCACCGAAGGCTTGTATGCCTCGGCCGCGCGAACAACCGCGCCCGGGAACTCCAAGAGCTGCAGCGCCAAACGCCTTTCCTGGGCGGTGACAATTTCAAACGTACCGGTGAGGCCCATGCCATCGACTCGGCCAGCTTTTTCCATCAGCGAGCAAACGCGCGCATAGGCATATTGCAGATAAGGGCCGGAATTGCCTTCGAGCGCCAGCGCTTTATCCCAACTGAAATCGATATCCGTGGCCGGATCGTGCGAAAGATCGGAGTACTTTACCGCCCCATAGCCGATTTGCTCGGCCAGACGCAAATTGCCCGACTTGTCCGCCGCCGGATCCTGCCGCGATTCAACAATCGCCAGCGACCGCTTTACCGCTTCAGCGAGCAACTCGTCGAGCTTGATCAGGTTGCCTTCCCGCGTCGAAATCGCTTTGCCCTGATAGCTCATGAGCCCGAAAGGAACATGTATCAATTGCGTCTTGCAACCCATTTTCCGCGCAATGCTGAACCATTGGCGGAAATGAAGCTGCTGGCGGGCGTCTGTAACATAGATAATCCGTTCTGGATCGTATTCCTCAATGCGGTTCTTGACGCAGGCAAGATCGCTCGTAGTGTAATTGTAGCCCCCGTCGGATTTGCGCACGATGGCAACGCCGAGTTTTTCCTGCTCGAGATTCACCACCAGCGCGCCTTCGCTCTCCTCCGCCAGCCCTGCCTGCTGCAACTCGGCAACAACCTCGCCCATCGTGCCGTTGTAGTACGACTCGCCGCGGTAAGTATCAAACTTCACCCCGAGCTTCGCGTACATGCGGTCGAACTCGGCGATCGAAATTTCGATAAACTTGCGCCAAAGCGCGAGATTTCCTTCGTCGCCCTGCTGCAACTTCACGAGCTCGGCGCGGCAAGCCTCTTTCCAAACTCCGTCCTCCTCTTTCGCCTTGGCCGCCGAAAGCACATAGCATTTCTCAAGCAGCGCCACTGTGAGGTGTGCGCGTTCAGCCTCGGTCAGCAGCTCGCGATAGCCTTTGATGAGGATTCCGAACTGCGTCCCCCAATCGCCAAGGTGATTGTCTGCCACCACCTCGTAGCCGAGCGCACGGAAAATTCGGTCGATGGCGTTGCCAATAACCGTCGATCGAATGTGACCGATGTGCATCTGTTTAGCGGCATTGGGCGAAGAATAATCGATGACGATTTTCTTGCCGCGCCCCTTCTGCGGGATGCCAACATGGTCGGCGGCGGACAGCCGGAGCAGCCTTTCCGTAATCCAACTGGCCGAAACGGTGAGATTCAGAAACCCTGGTCCGGCAATGTCGACTTTCTCGAAACAAGTGCGGTCGAGCTTCGCCGCCACTTTTTCCGCGGCTTGCCGGGGATTGAGATGATAAAGCTTGGCGCATTTGAGCGCATCGTTGCACTGAAAATCGCCAAATTTCGAATCTGTCGCGCCGACGACCCTGACCGCCGAGAAATCTCCCCCCGGAAACGCGGCTTCGAAGGCCGCCCGCACTATCGCTGTAAGCTCCATCACCCTGCTCCTCGCGCCGGACTACCCGACTGTCACCGACAAAGCGTATAAAGAACGCCCGCGACGACCGCCGAACCGATTACGCCCGACACATTCGGACCCATCGCCTGCATAAGGACAAAGTTCGTCGGATCATTTTGCAGCGAAACCTTGTTCGAGACGCGCGCCGCCATCGGGACGGCCGAGACGCCGGCGGAGCCGATGAGCGGGTTGACCTTCGTCTTCGAGAAGACGTTCATGAGCTTGGCCATCAGGACGCCCGCCGCCGTGCCCACGCAGAACGCGCAGAGGCCGAGCGCAAGAATGCCGAGAGTCGTGCCCGAGAGGAACTTCTCGCAGGCGAGCTTCGAACCGACGGAAAGGCCGAGCATAATCGTAACGATATTAATCAACGCATTAGACATCGTATCTGAAATGCGCGCAACCGAGGGGCCGACCTCCTTGGCAAGATTGCCGAGCATCATCGCGCCGATCAGCGGCACTGCGGAAGGCAACAGAACCGCGCACAGCAACAACACGATAAGCGGGAACGAAATCTTCTCGATCTTCTTGACTTCGCGTAGCGCCGGCATCTTAATCGCACGCTCGGCCTTCGTGGTAAGCGCATTCATAATCGGCGGCTGAATGATTGGCACCAGCGCCATATAGGAATATGCCGCCACGGCAATCGCGCCGAGCAAATCCGGCGCCAAGCGCGAAGTAAGCCAAATGGCCGTCGGGCCATCAGCCCCGCCAATGATACCGATCGAAGCAGCAGCCTTGACGGGATCGACCCCACCGAAGAAATCGGCACCGAACATCGCCGCCAGCCCCAGCGCTCCGAACAGCGCGAAGAAGATTCCGAACTGCGCCGCACCGCCCAGCAGTGCCATCTTCGGATTGGCGATCAGCGGCCCGAAATCGGTCATCGCGCCCACTCCCATGAAAATCATAATCGGGAAAACGCCAGTGTCGATGCCGAACTTGAAGAAATAGTAGAGGAACCCGCCGGGCTCGACAATGC
>CALYTX010000135.1 GCA_945487985.1 uncultured Verrucomicrobiota bacterium
CTTCGCGCAGCACAACATTGCCGGACGCGGGAACGAGCGAGATATGAGGCTTGAAATCGAGGATTTTCTCCTCCCAGATATCCCCAAACCCAGTCATTACGCTACGCACGATAATGACTGCGGCCACGCCAAGCATCACGCCAAGGATGGAAACGCAGGTAATGACAGAAGCGACAGACCGCTTCGGCTTGAGGTATTTAAGCGCAAGGAAAACCGGAAAACTCAAATCGCGTCCTCAGATGTCTACTTCCACTGTAACGTCATTGCCCTTGTCGACAGCGGCCTCTGCCGCATCGACACCATCGGCCTCTTCCGTAGCGGCCTTGGTTTGGGTAGTTGGCAGATAGCGGTAATAGACCATGAGCTGCAACGCCGCAAGGCACGTATCCATGATTGGACGCGTGGAATGGGCATCCTGGTTTTCGAAATGACCCTGTTTATGATCCTTTCCTTTCCAATCCTTCACCGGCTCTGGATCGTCGATGATAAGCGAAGGATAGAGCTTTTTCATCGCCAGATTCCACTTCTGCCATGCCATTTCGTCGCTCTTGGTGGCACCTTGCTTCATGCCGGCCTGATACTTGCATTGCGTGGCATAATAGCAATAGTATTGCGGCGCGCTGCCTTGCGATTTGGCCGAAAGCTGTTTGGAGTCAAACGAAGGTTGCCAGTCGCGCATATAATCGAGAGCCTGGGCAACTTCGCTTTGACCACCATAGCCAAGCAGCTGCATTGCCAAACAGCCGGTTGCCGTAAGACCCGTCGGATTGCCGCCGTAGGTATAGTTAAACCCGCCATTCTTGAAATTGCGCGTCTTCAGACAGCGTATCGCCTTTTTGATGCATGTGTCGAGCCCTTCAGGGTGCAGACCAGCCATCTTGCCGGCTTTGAGCGCCTGTAGTGCCCAACCCTCGAACGACATATCGTCGCGGTCGGAAGTGGGATTGATCTTGTAATCCCACCCTCCCGTCGGACCTTGGCCGGTAACAATGCGGTTGAGCGCGTTGTAGGCGACATCCTTGCAATTCGGATTTTTCGTCATGCCGTAGGCTTCGCAAAGCGCATAGGTGGCAATCAAAAATGCATATTCATTGCCGTCGACGCCGCGCATCACGCACTTGCCGGAAGCATCGCTCGAAACCTGATTGCAAAGCCAATCTACCGCCTGCTGCACAACGGGACCGAAGTCTTTCTGATAAGGCGAGGGAGAACCCGGATACTCACCATGGGCAAGATAGGTCAGAACCGCCAAAGCTGTATTGGCAAGAGTATTCTGCCCGCCGGTCCAACTGCCGTCGGTGTTTTGGTGGGCTTTGAGATACCACAAAACCTTCATTACGCAAGCCTCGGTGGTCGCATCCCCGTAACCTGCTCCGCCACGCGTTGCCGCGCCGATCGAACCCGGCGTGCGCGAACCAGTCATCGACTTCATCTTAACCGGCGAGTCGACCATGGCAACCGAATCTTGCGGCGCGGGCTTCACGGAGACCTGAGTTGAAGGCGGCGAGGCTACCGGGGTAATCTGCGACACGGGCCCGGGATTTGGCGTATCAACCATAATCTCCACTTCTTCTGGCGGCGGCTCGATATCGTCCGGCGGTTCTTCCTCTTCCTGCTCTTCGACCGGGGTTTCTTCTTCAATTTCCGCAATCGTAACCTCGACGACCTCTTTTTTGTCGTCGTTGGCCATCGTTAGCACTGCGGTGACGGAAAAGAACAATACCACGAAAATGAAAGCGCAGATGGGAGCCGACTGCCGCTGCAGTTCAAGCCGAGCCAACTTGTATTCGCCCGAATCATGAGGCATTTTAAGCCCGCGCAGCATATCCCCGAGACGGGCAAAATAACCTTTCGCCTCGTATCTCTTCTCGATCTCCTTAAGATCGATCTCGCCAACGTCATTTTCGCTCATCGCTCAACTTCCCAATTAAAGCGTAAACACGCTCACACTAAACAGTTCGTGCTTGTAACAGATGTCGAGAACATCCACCAAAGCCTTGTGGGGACTGTTCTCAGCGCATTTTATGATAATCGGCGTCTTCTTTGAAGTGCGCGCGATATCCCTTAGGTTCTGGTCGAGATCCTTGCGAGCCTGCTGGAAACTCGCCCCGCCGAGCTCTTTCCCATTGTAGACGATTGCCCCGTTGGGATTGCCAGAGCGCGCACGCCCGATTTGGATATTCACCGTAATATCGTCGGTCGACGACGAACTCGAGGAATCCGCCGGCGCGGGCCGATTGACATTCAGTTTGGTGAACAGATTTTCCTGCTGGATTGTCACCACGAAGAAAATAATCAGTTCGAAAACGACGTCAATCATTGGCGTCATGTCGAGCGCGGGATTTTCCTGGGATTTCTTGGCCATTTCACCCTACCTTCTTATTTACCTCTCAACTTGTTGAGTCGTTTGCGCGGGTGCTTAGTATCCTTCTCTTCGCCAACCGCCACAAACGAAAGCTTCCAAACGCCCGCGGCCGTGCATGCATTCATCACCTTGGCCACGTCCTTGTGCTCGGTTGCGAAGTCGGCCCGGATCATAATCGGGAAGTCGCTGGTTCGCAAGCGTTTTTTGCGATCTTCCACGCGCCGTTTGACCTCTTCGGGGGTAATGGTCACATTTCCCATTGAAATGCGACCTTTCTGGTTGATGTCGATTTCCATATACCCCGGAGGCATCTCCTCGGCGACAAGCACAATGCCGTGTTGGCCGTCTTCGAGCTCAATCGTTTCGTCCTTCTTTTGGGCCTCGGTGAGGGTGACAACGAAGAAGATGATCAATTCGAAGACGACGTCAATCATCGGCGTCATGTCGAGCGCGGGATTCTCCTGTGATTTCCTTGCCATTCTCTTACCTCGAATGCGCGCGTCGCGAATTACTGGGGCATTTCCTCCATCGCCATCTCAGCGCCCTCTTCAGGGGCAACCTCGACATTGCGCAAGCCATTCAAAAGCTCCATCGTCACGGCCGTCATGCGCAGAATCAGGCGGTTGGCCTTATTGCGCAAAGAATAGAAGAAGGTAATCGCCGGAATCGAAATAACCAAGCCGCCTGCTGTCGTGTACAGCGCCTGGCCAATCGAGCCGGCGAGCGCAGCCGCATCACCTGCCGCGCCCGAAGCGAGTTGGGCGAATGTCAAAATCATGCCTTCAACCGTACCGAGCAGACCGAGCGACGGGCCGAGGTTGCCGCAGACGGAAATCCAGTTCAAACGCTGCTGAATTTTCTCTTGCTCCAGATCGGAAGCGGCATTGACCGCCTCCTGAATCGCTTCAAAGCCTTCCTCGACATGCTGGAAAGCAGCCAGCACGATCGAACTCATCGCAGAGGGATTCGCCTCGCAGACCTGCATCGCCTTTACGACATCGCCTTCTGCCATTGCCTGCTGCACGCTCGTGACCAGCACGGGCGGCATAAGCTTCTCAGGCTTGATAAGAATAGAGTTGTCGATGATGAAATAGATCGCCAGCCCAAGGTCGGTAAAAATCACCATCCAGAGGAACGTGCCAAGAAGATCGTCGCCGTTGAAGACAATGCTCAGGAAGCCGCCGCCTTTTTTCTTGCTCGAAGCAGCGGCGTTGCTGTCGACCGTCGCTCCATCCGCGCCGGTCAGCTCGCCCGCGCCAAACGCTACGCTGGCTGCAATCGGCGTTACGCACGTTACCATCACCACCATGAATGCCATCAACGATTTTTTGAACTTGCTCATTTTTTTATGTTTCCTTCGGTTAGTTAAAGATTGTGATTTTCCAAATTGACCGCACCTGAACCTTACAGCGTCTTGGCCTGGGTGCGCATACTTTCAGCGCGCGCAGCCATGCCTATCTTGTCAAAGCAAAACCCCGCCTTCAGCATCGCCGCGGCGCGAACTTCCTTGCAGGGTTCGTCGATATAGAGTAGTGCCACGCGCAAATACGCGTCGGTCAAGGCCTGGCGATAGGTTTCGGGCGTGTCGCCACCAGCGGCGAGAATCATGTCGCCGCGCATCTTCAGCGCCTCCGCGCTCGTCACACGATCGGCCGAACTCGAGGCCTTGCGCAGGCAGTTCTCAAGCTGCTGGCTCTTGCCTAATTTCAGCAGAGCCTGCCAATACGCCGGCGCCAGCTCTCCCTTCCAAGCGGCATCCCGGTCGGCGCTGATAATGCTCTGCGCCGTCTGGTAAGCCTTTTCGGCGTTGTTCGCAGCAAGATAGGCCTCGACGAGGTAGCGCCCGGCTGGCTTGTCCCAGAAAAGCATCTTGTAGTCGGCAACAATCTTCGAAAGGATGCCAATCGCCGACGAACCTTGTCCGCGACGAACCATCTCAACGGCTTTGTCGAAGCCGGCAGGTTTGGCGATTTCGATTGACTCGACATCGGCGAGCGGACACTCCGCGCTAACGGTTGTCTGCCCCTTCTTCGAGGATATCGAATAAGCCTTCTTGCTACCCATCCAGGTAATGTCGCCCGTCCACTGGGCCTTGTCGCTACGGATTGTTCCCTGT
>CALYTX010000136.1 GCA_945487985.1 uncultured Verrucomicrobiota bacterium
CCACCGCCGCCGCCGACCAGCAGAACTTCCGCCCAGCCGGCCTTCGTGACGGTAAAGGAGCCGTCCGCGGCAAATTTGACAACCGTATCATCGCCCGCCGTCGTCGCCGACGCGCCCGTGAAGACGGCCGCCAGCGTTTCGCCCGCCGTAGTGGTGAACGAGAAGACCTCCGGGGCGTAGACGGTCGCGCCGAGGTTGTTCCGCACGCCGACCTGGGCGAAATATTCCGTCGAGGACAACAGCCCGCCCAGCACGTGCCTGCCTTCGCCGGGCAAGCCGCCGCCCTCGGAGACGAGCACGGTCTCGGTCGAGAGATCGTCCGCCGCCGTGCCGTAGCGCGCGACGACCTCGCCCGAGGCCGCCCCCGCGCCGAGCGAGGCGATGTTGAGATGGAAATCGGCAGAGTTCACATTGACCGTTCCCAGCGTCGCTGAAGCGATGGCAGGTTCCTTGGCCGTGTAGGCGGTTACTTCCTTGACGAGGAACGACGGCGAAAATTGATAACCCGTAGTTTCCGTAAAGTTATCGTCGGCCAGGAGGATGTTGCAGAAGCGGAAAACCTTCGCCGCGTCCGGCAGTTGGAAGCGCACGTATTTCGACGTTTCGTTGCGGCCGAAACCGCCCAGCAGGACTACGCGGTCAAGGCTCGCGGCATTCTCGCCGGCGTCCACATAAAGATTGCCTGCTTGCGCGGCAACTTCCGCCGGGCGCGTCACGTGCACGAGCAGTTCGTCGCCATCGCGCACCATCGAATCGATGGCCAGGCGTTTGTAGAGTTGGGTGGGCTCGCCACCTCTAACCGCTTCGACTTCGTAGTAGGAGCGCCAGCCATATTGTCCGCCCTTGGAGTTATCGTTGGTAAAGGCAACACGAATCGAGGCGACCTCGTCGGCCAGGTTCTTGTTGGCAATGGCCGAGGCGAAGGTGGCGCAATTGCCGATTTTCCCGGAGCCGGCCGAGAACTTCGAGCCTTCCAAGCGCCGCCAAACCCCGTCTTGGCCGAGCGCCTCAATATAATCGATCGAAATAATCGCTCGCGCGTCGGGCCACCACGAATAGAAGTTGATTTGCGCGAGCGGCGCCGGGGTGGCAAGATCCCACCGCAGCACCGTCGAATCGGGCGTATTATCCTTGTTGGGAAGCCGGCAGTAAAGGCTCGCATTATCGACCGTTTCCGCCTTGCCGTCGGTCAGATTGCCGACGCTGCCGCTATAAGACCCTTCCTCGACGGTCGCCTTCATGTCCGCCAGCAGATTGTTCTCCGCCGGCGTGAAGGTATCGGTCGTCCAGATTGAGGTGGTCGTCGCGTTGATTTCGCTCAGCGGCGTCGTGCAATCTTCCGTCAAGGTGCTGAGCCGGACGGGAGCGGCAGGCGTGCTCGTGCCGGAAACCTCCAAGAGCGCATTGACCACATACTCGACGCCCGGCAGCAAATCGTCGACCTTGACCGTATGCCGGCCAAGCACGCCGGCCCCGCTCGCCACCAGGTTGGTGTAGGAAAATTCGCCGTGGCTGTAAACGAACTTGAGCTGGGCGCCGGTCAGATCGTCCCCTGCCGAAAAGAGCGCCAGTTCCGCCTCGACCGCGCCAGGGGCGGTGGACACGGCGGCAATTTCTCCGAACGCCACCGCGTCGCCGAATTCCGGGGCATCGCCCGTCCGGAGCACCTCCGACCCGACGAACTTGAACTCGACATTTTCATCGATTGCGACAAACTGCACGAAATCGTAGTTGCCGGCATCCTCGGCGATTGCGTTGAAGAATTGCGCACCGGGCAGAGCGCGGCCCAGGTCGACGACTTTCTCCCAGCCGTTAGTTGAAATTTCTGCCGGCCAGGAATTGCCGAGGCATGCGTAGAAATGCCTGGTTTCGCCGATGTCCGCGAGGGCGAGGGAAGCCTTGAGCGCGTTCCCCTTCCGGCCGCACTTGGCCAAAGACATGGTCCCCGTATAACCGATCGCTTCGATTTCGCTGTAGTGGACGCCATCGTTATCTTGCGTACCGAAATTGACAATCAGCTCTTCTGCATCGCGAACTACTGGCAGTGTGCTGGCATTGCCGAAGAACGCCCAATTGTTGTTGCCGGAGCGGCTGACGCTATCGGCAATCGTGTTGGTGACGCCGAGCGAATCGCGCACCTGGATGCTGGTGATGTTGATATTGCCGCGGCCGCTCCACGGGTGGGTGTAGAAGCGCAATTCCTTGATCGTCGCAGGGCGGTCGAAAGTATAGGCCAGCACGCAACCAGATTTTACGCCCATCGTCTTGTTGTTGTCGAGCTTGCCGTCCGTGCCGTTGACTCCGTAGGGCCTGTCGCCGGACGAGGACTCGGTATAAACCTTGGTGTAGGTAGAGGGCAGTTTCCCCAGCAGCAAGTTGTTGGCCGCGGGGCTTTCCGTCGCGCTATCGCGCGTGCCTTGCGTCCACGCACCTGCGGCGATTGCGGCTTGCGCCGGCATGGCGAGCGACTTGACGTCCGTCGAGGCCGAGCCGCCCTCCAGGCCGTTGTCGAAGACGAGCTGGACGAAATAAGTCCGCCCCGGCAACAGACCGGACAGCGATGTTTCGCCGTCTAATCTGACCGCAGGAATTTCATGCGCCAGCTTGAGATCTTCCTCGCTCGTGCCGGCATAGACGCGCAAATCTACGGCCGTGGCGACCGTTCCGGGCCATTCCATGGAATAAGCAATTGTCGCATTGCCGTTGCTCTTGAAGGACAGCGAATCGAGCGAACCTATCGGCTCGGCGCCGAGACTTTCGCTAACAGGAGTAGTAAACTCGGCGGAGGCAACTTCGCTCTCCGCGCCGCGGTTGTTGATGATGTAGGCCGAAAATTCGTATGTGCGGCCGGGTTGGAGCGAATGGCAAATTACGCTGGGTACGCCGACAAACGCCTTCACATTACCGTAGAAATCGTAGTTGAACGCTTCAGTGGAGCCTTTTTCGCGCACCGCGTATTTGATTATGCCCGACGTTGCGTCCTCACCGAGGGAAGTGATCCACATTGTTGCCTTTGCGGCGCCATAGCGGATTTCGGGGAATTTGATGTTCCGAACTTCGAACTTTACCGCAGGAGTTCCGGCATTGAGGACGGTGACGAAATTCTTGTTCGTCATCGAGGCGGTTTCGGCGGCCACCCATTCGGGTGAAGCGTAGCCGTTGAAAATGCGGATTTCGTCAATGCCGCCCTGCATGCTGTCGTCAGTCGCTCTTCCGGAATACGAACCAAAGGCGAACACGTTCGCACTATTTCTTAAATCGCCAGCCTCGCTGCTTTCGAGATATAGCCGTCCGTCGACGTATTGCTGGAGTTTTTTTTGCGTATAGTCGTAGGCGAAGGCAAGGTGATACCAGCAGCCGCTGGTCATGGATTTATTTACCCAGTCGGACGGACCCCCATTCCAAATGTGGCTTCCAGGTCTCGCAATCGAAATATAGCTTCCCTTTTCAAGCAACCACAAGTATCCAGCAGATTTGTCCCATTCACTCTGCGAGCCGGACAGGATGTGCGTCGAGCCGCCTTCCTGCATAAAGAACGCAGAAATCGAAAAGATGCCGGAGTCGGCGAGCACGGCCGTGGGGTTATCGATGTACACGCCAGGAGCTTTTCTGGTGCTTTTATAAAGGCCGCCGCCGACGACGCCTTTTTCCATGGTCGCGGCGATTTGATTACCCCCGGCATAGGCCTTGAGCGTATTGCCGACGGAATTGGTTATGGTCTCGCCGCCGTGGACGACCGCCGCGTAGCGCGTCCACACGGCGGCGGGATCGTTGTTGGCGTTGGCGCTTCCGCCATAGAACATAATCAGTTTTTGCGGCGTGGCGGTTAGTTTGGGGAGTTTCACCCAGATGAGCGATTCGCCAGCCCGGTTCCACGATTCGATTTCGTACGGCAGCTCGTTGAGCGATTCGTCGGCAAACGCCAGATCGCGTCCTTGCGCATCGCTGGAATCGCTGTATTTGAAGGCGCCACCGGCAAGGCCATCCGAGAGTCTGACCAGCACCGGGAAGTCAACAAGTACCCCCTCTCCCCCGTGGCCGGCGACCTCCAGTTCGGCACAATAAACATACTTGGTTATGTCGATTATTCCGGCTTGCGCGCAAAAAGCGGCAAAAAGAAACACACCCGCCGCAACAACGCGACGAGCAAGCGCTTTGCTATTGAGCATACACTGCCTCCACTTTATCCAATCTTTTGACAAATCTGACATCGTTTCCGGCTACAAACACCTTTTGGTTTGCGATCCCCCGGCAACTACCTTTCCCCAAAATCGACATCATCATTATATTTCCTGTCCGCCGATTTGTCAAGCCCGCGGTACTCGGCACCCTTATCCCACTTTTTCTGGGGTAATTTATCCCAGTTTTCAAAAAAAAGCCCAATAAAACCGTATGAAAACCCTATGAAAATTTGATAATGTGGCAAAGCCTGGGATGGAATCCCTTATCCCCCCGTCTCTTCCT
>CALYTX010000137.1 GCA_945487985.1 uncultured Verrucomicrobiota bacterium
CATAGAAAACGGTCGTTTCCACCTGGTTGGTCGCCATCGGATCGCGCGCTTGCTCTTCCAAGGGACGCAAATCCAGCGATTCGACCCCTTCCATGTTGTTCTGCGGTTTGTCGCCAGGTTCAAGTCTGACACCCTGCACATATTGCCGGCCCAGCACGGCGTTCTTGGGTAATCCCGCATCACGATGCATACGATTGGGATCGACTCGCCCGACGGTCACGAATACGATGATTTCCTTTTGTTCCTTGACGCGAATTTTCGACCCGAACAGCCGCGGCCCAATCCACCATATCTTGCGCAGGAAAGGTATTCCGCTGTCCTGCTGGGTTTCCACCGTGCGGGAAAGCCCGCCGATAACCGCCGTCGTACCGCTGGCCATGTTAAACTCGGTCACCAGCCGCTGCACATCAATCACCGGATAACGCGCAGAGATAGTCTCGGCCGAAGAATCCGACGCCGTCCCCGACTCTACCCAGTCTTTCTGCGAGGAGATGGTCGGCACGATCTGCACATTGATCAGCCCGTTCGTGGAAACGCGCGGGGTGACCTGGAGCGAAATTCCCCAACTGAAAAACGCCTCGTTGGCGAACATCATCTTGTCTTCGCCGGGAATCGAGGACATTTGCATGTCAAGGTCGAGCGAATTGCTGTCGCCATTAACCGTACGCTTGGCGGAAATCTTGACGTTCGGGTATTTCGTGGTCATATCAACAATCGCCTTTCGACCGGACGAAACGATAATCTTGGGATTCGAGAATATACGCGCGTCTTCAGACGATTCCAACGCCCTCAAGACGGCATACAACTCGCTCATTCCCAGCGTTCCATTCAGATGCGAAAGGTTGGCCTTATTGACGCCTTTGTCGGCATCGTTGGCAATCGTGAAACTGCCGTCGCTGTTGTATGAGGAAACACCCTCTACATAACGCTCGTTGAAACCAGCGTCAAGCGACAGCGAAACCTTCATCCCGTCGAGCATGGTCCAGTCAATGCCCAGTTTGTGCGAGGCGTTGTTCGAGAGCTCTACGAAACGAGCCTCAATATAAACCTGTTCCACATCGACGTCAATCTCGGCAATAACCTTCTCGCACGCGTCGAGAATCATCCTCGGAGCCGTCACCATAACCGCATTAGCATCAGGGAAGGCCTGCGCGATTTTCGCCACTTTCCAGGTAGCGCCAAAATCCCCGTTCCAGGTAGCATTGAACCGCTCGGCCACATCTTCGGCGTTGGCGTGGACCAACCTAAACACGCGAGTAGAGATGCGTCGCGCGGCGAGTTTGGCTTCAATTTTCGCTTGCGCCTCCGCGGCCGCTTTCTCATCGGCTTTCGACGCAACCACCGCGGAATCAACCGCCGGTTCGACAGGTGGTGGATCAGCGATTAGCGGATCGGCAGCCTCCAACTCGCCGGCGTACAGATTCACCCCCTCGGCAGCAATCGAAGATTGCGCTGCGGAGGGTTGCGCCGATGCGACCGCACCTACGGTCCAGACGCATAAAAGTGTGAAGACAGCCATTCGGAGGAACATAAACATTACGAATATATTATACCAAAATTAGCCGCTGAAAATCACGAATTTGCGAATAAAATAGTTAAAGAAGAACGAAATACCAACCTCAATGACAACCGCCAGCGATGTCATCAACCCGAAAAAGCGTATCGCCAAGGCGCTGACCACCGTCGCCACCGCCACCGCACCCGCAGAAACGGCGAAAAACATCGCCGCCTCCGTCCACCACCGATGTCGACCCGGACGAAAAACGAAACTTCGGTTCATAAGCCAGCAGAAAATGTTGGCCACGACAAAACCAATCGCCGTGGCCAGCGCAAAACGCAACGAACGCACGGCGTCGGTCGCCTCCACCGCCGGCAGTGAAAACAACCGCACCGCCCAGTCGTCGGATTTCAGGCAAGGCAGAATCGTGGCGGCGGACGCGTAAAAGACAGCCGTCTGCACGACAGTGGCCATAGCGCCGATGATGCCGTACTTGACAAACTGCCAAAACGCGCCCGCCTCGCGGGATAATATCCTCGCGCCCAGCTTAGACATTGAGCTGGTTGGGAGCGGCTTTAACATCGTCGAGCCCGAGCTTGTCGAGATCGACCGAAACGATCCCGAGCGGCTGGGCCGTCTTCCATCCCCCGCGAGTGAAGTCAGGAACATCTTGCGAGGCGCCGCGGTTGCGGCACGAACGATCGGAGAGTTCCGCCACCGCGCACGACGCGGCCAGATCGTACACATCCATATCCAGCGGCAGACCGTTCTGCAGACAGTAGCAAAGACGCAAATCCATCAGAAAATCCATACCGCCGTGACCGCCCATCTTCACCGCGAGTTCACCCGCCGCCTGCCACATCGGATGACGATACTTCCGACGCATTTCCTCGGTCTTGGCGAAATCGAAATATCCATGAGCGCCCGCGCCCGGAGTTTCCTCCCAGCAGAAGTGAACGCCATTGCCAAACGCCATGAAATCCTCAGGCCTGCCCACGAACGCAATGCCGTCGAAAATTCCACGCGTACCTTGCAGCAGATTGAGCCGGCTGTACGGACGCGGCGAATTGACATTGTGCTGCACCATTATCGATTTGCCGTTGACCGTGCGGATTACCGTCGTGGACATATCGCCGCATTCAGGCCGCAAATCGGCCTGCCAACTGCCAGGCCCAAATTTCGCCGCGGCGAATTCGTCGTTGCAGCGCTGGTTGGCCTGCACCGTCACCAGATAGTCCATCCTGTCACCGCGGTTGATGTTCATCGCCTGCATCACCGGCACCAACCCATGCGTAGGATAGGGGTTGCCCTGATGACGCGCGTTCCACTTCAGCCGCCAGTAGCCCTGATAGCCGCCCTTGGACGGATCGAGGTAGTTCAATTCGCGCAAATCGTGAATATACGCGCCCTCGGCATGCATAATCTCGCCGAGAACACCTTGGCGCACGAGGTTGAGACACATCATTTCCGCCTCGCCGTAGCAGCAATTTTCCAATTGCATGCAATGGCGCTGCGTGCGCTCGGAGGTTTCCACCAGCGCCCAGCATTCCTCGAGGGTCATCGCGCTGGGGACCTCAATTGCAGTATGCTTGCCATGTTCCATCGCGTAAAGCGCAATCGGCGCGTGCATAGCCCAGGGAGTAGCAATATAAACCAAATCGATATCGCTCTGGCAAAGCGCTTTATAGCCTTCTTCGCCGGTGTACACCTCGGCCTTTTTCTTGCCGTTCTTCTCCAGCCAAATGTTTTGAGCATCAACGCGCGGTTCAAACAAATCACACAGGGCCGCAACCTCCACGCCTGGAATCGCCGAAAGCCGACCCACTGCGCCCGAACCGCGCATCCCCAATCCGCAGATACCAACGCGCACACGCTTGAGCGCCGGGGCGGCGAAGGAGCTCATCGAACCAGCTCCGCCAACCTTCGCAGCCGTACTCGCGCAACCAGCCAAAGCCGCCGCAGCGCCCATCCAGGCCGTTCCTCGCAGAAAATCGCGACGATCCATGTTTGTAGACATTTCTGATTCTCCTTTCATCTCGTTGATGTTAGTACCCCTAAACCAGACGACGCACGGAACTTGCCACAGCAATCCGTGCGCCGACTAACGAAATCGCCGTTTCGAATCGCCTTAGACGCCGCCGCGCCCGCGCAACGAGCCATGGCTGAGGAAGCCCTCGTACTTGCGCACAAGCAGATGACTTTCCATGATTCGAAGCGTATCAAGCGCCACGCCGACGATAATCAGCAGCGACGTCCCACCGAAGAAGCTCGCTATCACCCACGGAATGCGGAAGGTTCCCGAAAGCAGCATTGGCACGAGCGCAACCGACAAAAGCCCCAACCCGCCGATGAGCGTAATCTTCGTCATCACATCGTCGAGATACTCGGCGGTCGCACGCCCAGGGCTGAACCCGGGTATGTAACTCGAATCCTTTTTGAGATTCTCGGAGATATCCACGGCGTTAAACTGGGTTGCAACCCAGAAGAAGGTGAAAAAGAGAATAAGCACTGCATAAACCACCATGTAGGTGACGCCCTGCATCTGAGAAAGCTCGGCAAAGAAGTTGTGGATACGACCGGTCTTGAACAACTTCATCGCCAGAGCCGAGGGAATCTGGATTAAAGGCTGGGCGAAGATGATGGGCATCACGCCGGCGTAACTCACGCGCAACGGCATATAAGTTTTCTGCATCCCGTAACTCGCGCCGCTCACCACCGAACGCCGCGCGGAATGGATTGGCACCTTGCGCACGCCCTGAGTCAACATCACTGTTCCCATCACCACGAGCAGGAAGAAGCACACCAGAATGACCAACTCTGCGTATGAACCCTGCGCCGTCCCCGTGTCGCCCTTGATGCCGAAATAACGTTCCCACGCGGCGAAAATCGCCGACGGCAAGCGCGAGGTAATGTTAATCATGATGATAAGCGAGCCGCCATTCCCGATGCCGAATGT
>CALYTX010000138.1 GCA_945487985.1 uncultured Verrucomicrobiota bacterium
GACCTTGCCCGGCCATCCGAACAGCTCGTTCCAGATACGGTCGTAGTGGTCGTCCCAGCCATGCACGACCAGGAAGCGGCGATGGCGGCAAAGAACGCGCTTCAGAAGTATCGGCCAGACCGCCGCCGTCGAGCCGTAGGTGTAGACGATGTCGGGCCTGAAGGCGTCGATCTCCTTCGCGAGGCGAAGCGGATTCGCGGTGTCGCGCCAGCCGAGCCACGCGACCGTCCAGCCCATGCGTTCGAGGTTGTAGCCGATCGCGTCGATGCTGTACGGCGCGGCGGCGAAATGCGCGGCGGCGGACGTCCCCTTGGCATACCAGGGGCTTCGGGAGCTGGAAACGAACAAAACCCTCATGCGTCGCATCCCGTCGAGATTACGCCAAACCCTCCGCCGGGACCGTCTCCGTCACAAGTACCGTCTCGAACGGACAGTCCGGCCAGAACTTTCGCCAAAGAACGGAGAACGGCACAAGAAAATCGGCATACTTGTCGCACGAAGCGCCGAGAACCGTGCAGCCCGCGTTCTTCATGGCCGTCATTTCGCTCATGCCGTCTCCCGAAGAAGCTTCGGCGCCGTGTATGACCCTCGGTCATGGAACGCATTCCCGCTCACCGCACAGCCATACTTAAACGGATTTCTCATCGTGCAAAGTATACCAAACAGACTGACGCGAAATCAAGTGACGCAACTCCGTGTGGGTGCGATTTGAATGTTTCAACACTTAGCAATCGCACTCCGCCGAAAAAACGCCAGCAGTTCTCCAATTGCATTTTTATCACTGAAAATGGTAAAATACTACTTTACGATTTCAAAAATAGGAGAATTGTCTACATGAAGACCAACACGAAGAAATTGGACAAGTGCCAAGTTGAGTTGAATATCGCCCTTGATGCCGAGGAAATGAAGGCGATCGTAAAGGATGTTGAGAATGCTTTCTTGAAAAACGCGCAAATTCCTGGATTCCGCCGCGGCAAAGCGCCACTCGCCCTTGTCCGCAAGAATTTCGCCGATTCGCTCAAGCAGGAAACCGAACGGGCGATGTTCCAGCGTAAGTGCGGCGATGCGCTCAAGGCCGAAAACATTGAGGAAGTGGCCATCGCCGATGTCAAAGATATTAAATACGGCGATGAAGGCGGCGAATATACCGTTGTCGTCGAGGTGAAGCCAACCTTCAAACTGCCGACGTACAAGGGGCTGAAGATTGCTCCGGCGAAGGTGGACGTCGCAGACAAAGAGGTCGACGAGCAGCTTGCCCGTCTGCGAGTGGCCTATGCGAAATATGAAGACGCCAAGGACGGTGAGGCGGTCGCGGAAGGCGATTTTGCGCAAATCGATTACAAGGGAACGGTGGACGGCAAGGCGATCGTCGAGCTGGCTCCCGACGCCAAGATTGTCGATTCTGCCACCGACTACTGGGTCCAGGTCGAGGAAGGCCGGTTCCTGCCGGAAATTCTCGATGCGGTCAAGGGTATGAAGGCGGGCGAGAAGAAGGAAGGTGTCAAGGCCAAGTTCGACAAGGAATCCGCGCCCGAGGGGCTCAAGGGCAAGAAGGCGCTCTACGAAATTACGCTTAAGAAGTTCCGCCGGCGGATTCTGCCGGATGACGCGCAATTCGTCGAGACGGCTCACGCCGAATCGATGGAGAAGCTGGTGGCGTCCGTCCGCGAACAGCTCGAGAAGCGGCGGGAGGTGGAAGAGAAGCGGCGGCGCGAGAACGATGCGGTCGAAGCGTTGTTGAAGAAGGCCGATTTCGATGTCCCCGCCAGCCAGGTTCGCCGAGCGATGGATTCACAGCTTGCCGAGTTGGCTCAGCGTGCGCAGTATTCTGGGTTGTCGGCCGACTACTTCAAGGAGAACCGCGAATCCATCCTCAAGGATGTCGAGGAGAACGCCGTCCGCCAGGTGCGCATTTTCTATATTTTCAAGGCAATCGCCGCCGAGGAGAAGCTCGAGGTCACAGACGAAAACCTGGGCGAGAAGGTCATCGAGTTTGTTCTCGCCAACACCAAGGAATAAACGCGCCATGGCCAAGAATTACGCTATCCCCTATGTGGTTGAACAGACGGGCAAGGGCGAGCGCACGTACGATATCTACTCGCGTCTCTTGCTCGACCGCATCGTGTTCATTTCCGGTGAGGTGGCCGACGACATGGCCAACGCCATCGTTGCGCAGTTGCTGTTTCTGCAGTCGCAAGATCCAAAGAAGCAAATCAACGTCTACATCAATTCTCCGGGCGGCAGCGTGACGGCGGGGATGGCAATATACGATACTATGCAGTTCGTGAAATGCCCGGTCGCCACCTTCTGCATCGGGCAAGCCGCCTCGATGGGCGCGATTCTGCTCACGGCCGGCACGAAGGGGCTGCGGCACGCGTTGCCCAACGCGCGGATTATGATTCACCAGCCCTCCGGCGGCGCCGAGGGCAAGGCGACGGATATCGAAATCACCGCCAGGGAGATTTTGCGTCTCAAGGAATCCCTCAATCGAATACTGGCCAAGCATTCCGGACGCAAGTACGAGGATGTCGTCGCCGATACTGAACGCGACTATTTCATGTCGGCGGAGGAAGCGAGGGAATGGGGGCTTATCGACAAGGTGATCGCCGGATGAAGCATTTGATCTGTTCGTTCTGCGGGCGCAGTTCCCAGGAGGTGATGATGTTGCCGGGTCCCAATGGCAATATCTGCGTCGATTGCGTCCGCCACGCGAGCGAAATGATTGCGGAAAGCGAGCGCACTTGCGCAACCGCCAAGATGCCGGCCCTGCCGCCGACGCCCGCACCGCGTGAAATCAAGGCGTTCCTCGACCAGTATGTGATCGGTCACGACGAGGCCAAGAAGGTCTTGTCCGTGGCGGTGCACAACCATTACCGCCGGATCGAGGCGGCCGAGGCGAGCAAGAAAAAGGCCAAAGGCGGCAAGCAGCCGGCGGACGCATTTGCCGACGTGGAAATCGAGAAATCGAACATCTTGCTGCTTGGCCCTACCGGCACCGGCAAAACGTTGCTGGCGCGCACGCTGGCGAAGATGCTCGGCGTTCCGTTCGCAATTGGCGACGCTACGGTGCTGACCCAGGCCGGATACGTCGGCGAAGATGTTGAAAATCTCGTGCGCTATCTACTGCAGAACGCCGACGGTAACGTCGAACTCGCCCAGCGCGGCATCATCTACATTGACGAGATCGACAAGATTGCCTCGAAGACGGACAATGTGTCCATCACGCGTGACGTTTCTGGCGAGGGCGTTCAGCAGGCGCTTCTGAAACTTGTCGAAGGCTCTGTCTGCCGCGTTCCGCCCAAGGGCGGACGCAAGCATCCCGACCAGGAATATATTGAGGTCGACACTTCCAACATTCTCTTCATTTGCGGCGGGGCGTTCGTCGGACTCGACAAGATTGTTGCCGCCCGCCAGGGTTCTCGCGCGATTGGTTTCGGCGCGGCGGCCGAGGAGTCCGCAACGCAGAACCGCCTTGCCGACGTGCGACCGGAGGATTTAGTCAAATTCGGGCTCATACCCGAGTTTACTGGGCGCCTGCCGATCGTGACGGCGCTTGGGGAACTCGGCGAGGATGACCTTGTGAGGGTGCTTACGGAGCCGAAAAATTCGCTGGTCAGGCAGTATACGAAACTGTTGGCGATGGACGGCGTTGCGTTGAAGTTCGAGGAGGGGGCTTTGCGCGCGCTGGCGCGCGCCGCCTTGTCGCGCAAGACGGGCGCGCGCGGATTGCGCGCGGAAATGGAAAAGCTCATGACCGACATCATGTACGAAGCGCCCGGTAATGACAAAATGAAAAAGGTCGTCATCACCGACGCGTTCATCAAAGAGCGTCTCGGATAAAAAAATGACACTTACCATTCTTAAATCGAAACTGCACCGCATCAGGGTTACGGAGGCCTGCCTTGATTACGAAGGCTCGCTTTCGCTCGACCCCGACGATATGGAGGCGGCGGGAATTCTGCCCTATGAGAAAATTCTCTGTGCGAATGTCGAGAACGGCAACCGTTTCGAGACTTACGCCATCGCCGGGCGACGCGGCAGCCATGTTTGCTGCTTGAACGGCGCGGCCGCGCACAAGGGTAAAGTGGGCGACCGTCTGATCGTCATGGCCTTTGCCCAGATGACGCGCGAAGAAGCCGAGGGTTTCGCGCCACAGGTTCTGTATTTTGACCGCCGATGATCGTCTGCTCGGCAGCTGCGCTCGTCGTGTTGTTTCTGCTGTCGGCCTCGTTCTCGGGTTCGGAGACGATTCTTTTTTCGCTTACCGACGCCGCTCGCGTCCGCATCCGGGCGCGTAACGCCGCCGCCGACCGACGCATCGCCGAGTGTGTAGGCGATGCGTCGCTGTTGCTGTCGACCCTGCTGGTGGGCAATACGCTGGTCAATTTCGCCATTGCCACGCTGGGGTTCAATCTCTTCGTCGCCGCCTGTCCGCGAATCGGCGGGTTT
>CALYTX010000139.1 GCA_945487985.1 uncultured Verrucomicrobiota bacterium
GTCGCCGCAACAGAGGTATCGCCTGGCATGAGTTACTCTATCAACACTACTCTATAAACAATCTCTGACGCTTCAATTCCCCGCGCCATCCGCCCCCAATAGCGCGCGTATTTGGTATAATCGCGGTGTGAAAGCGCAAACGGATACGGACAAGACGGCGGGCTACGGATTCGGCACGTTCCAGGGCGTGTTCACTCCGAGCATACTCACCATCATCGGAGTGGTGATGTATCTGCGCTTCGGGTGGATGCTCGGCAATGTTGGCCTGCTGCCCTCGCTGGCAATTGTGACGATGGGCAGCGCCATTACGCTTTTGACTGGGCTTTCGATTTCGGCGCTGGCCACTAATATGCGCATGAAGGGCGGCGGGGCGTACTTCATTCTTTCCCGTTCGCTCGGGCCCGAGGCTGGCGCGGCACTGGGTATTCCCCTGGCGCTTTCTCAGGCTATCAGCGTTTCGTTCTATATCGCGGGTTTTGCGGAGGCGCTCGCGGGTGCCGGGTTGCCGTGGGTGTCGGCAATCGATGTGCGCTTTACGGGGCTGGCCACGCTGACGGTAATCGCCATCGTAGCCACGCTCAATGCGAACATCGCGCTCAAGTCGCAATATTTCATCATGGCGGCGATAGCGCTTTCGCTCTTGTCGTTCTTCAGCGGCGGCGCTCCCGAGAAACTTGCCGCGCCGGAATCGGGCGCGGTGCCGGCGATAGTAGGTTTCTGGCCCGTCTTCGCGGTGTTCTTCCCGGCGGTGACGGGAATTCTCTCGGGCGTGGGGATGTCTGGCGATTTGAAGAATCCTGGGCGATCGATACCGGTAGGTACTATCGCGGCGGTTTTGGTGGGCTACGTAATCTACATGACCGTGCCGATTTTTCTGCACCAGATGGTTCCCGATGCCGAGATTCTGCGCAGCGAGACGATGATCATCGGCAAGTGCGCGCGCTGGCCATGGATGATTTTGATCGGCGTGTGGGCGGCAACGTTGTCGAGCGCGGTGGGGAGTTTTCTGTGTGCTCCGCGCGTGCTGCAGGCGCTTGCACGCGATTCGTTGCTGCCGAGCGTGTTTGCGCGCGGTTACGGCAAGTCTGGCGATCCGCGCGCGGCTTCGGTGTTCTGCTTTGCGCTTTCCGCAGCGGGGGTATGGCTTGGAGATATCAACATGATTGCTCCGGTGTTGACGCTCTTCAATCTTTCCACCTACGGGCTTTTGAATCTTTGCGCCGCCTGCGAAGAGACGATGTCGAATCCTTCCTGGCGGCCGAAATTCCGCGTGCGGGCGGGTTTTTCGTTTATCGGTTTTGCAGGCTGCCTTGGGGCGATGTTCATGATTAGCCCTGGATGGACCTTTGTGGCGATATTCGTCGAACTGTCCGTCTACTGGTTCGTCAAGCGCCGCGAGATCAATGCCCGCTGGGGCGATATGCGTGCGGGCATTCGCACGGCGCTGGTGGGGCTGCTTTTCCGCAAGCTCTACGGCAAGCGCCACCGATCGCGCAACTGGCGGCCTAATCTCATTGTGCTGCAGGATTTACCGATTCAGAATCTGCGGCTCATTTCGCTCGCGCGTGAAATGTCTGGAGGACACGGGCTGGCCACGCTTGCCTCGGTGGTTCGCTGTTCGTCGGCGACGGCGGTGGATGAACGCGGAATAGTCGATTCGGTGGTCAGAACTGTGCGCAAGCTCAATTTCCACTGTGGCGTGAAAGTGCTTCTCGCCGAAAACCCTTGGCGGGGAATGTCCGAGTTGGTTCGCGCCTATGGTTTTGGTCCGATTGTCCCCAATACGGTAATGATGGGTATGCCCAAGGACAATCACCGCGCCGAGTTTTCCGAGTTTGCCAGGGTTGTCTGTCGGGAGCGCAAAAACCTTATCCTTGCCGATGGTAGCGCGCAGGTTCCCGAGCAGGGGTTCATCGACATCTGGTGGCGCGGCAATAGCCCCAACGCCGCCTTCATGCTGGCCATCGCTTTTCTGATGCAGCGCAGTCCCGCCTGGCGGCGCCATCCGCTGCGGCTGAATATGATCGTGCGCAACCGCACTGTCGAGGAAGCCGAGGCGACGTTCGCGGAGTTTCTTGAGCGCGCTCGGCTCGATGCGCTCACCCGCGTAATTGCCAGCGACGGAATGCCTTTTGTCGATACCATAGCTGCCAATTCCACCGATGCGGCCGTTTCGCTCGTCGGGCTGCGTCCGCCCGCCGCCGACGAGGCTGCAAGCGCTTTCGCTGATTATGTGTTGGCGATGCGCGATGGACTTTCTGGCGTTCCTTATGCGGTTTTCTCGCTGGCGGCCGAGGATGTGGATTTCAACGGGATTTTCGACTGAGATGGCCAAGGAAGATGTATTGCCGGCGATTCATGGCGGCGGTCGACGCATTCTTGCGCCCTTGCGAGGAGTTACCATCCGTCCCTTCCGCCGTGTTTTCGCCGATGCCATCGTGCAGTCCGGTTTCGTTGAGGCGATAACTCCGTTTATTGCCGCAAATCAGGGTTTCGATCCCTTGAAAGACCGCGAGCTGGGTTCGGCGGAGGCAATTCCCGTCACGCCGCAGTTTATCGGCAAGGATCCTGCGGCGCTGCGCGCGAGCCTCGAGCGAATAGTAGCTGCGGGCTACACGACTGCCGATCTTAATTGCGGTTGTCCTTATCCGATGGTGCGCAATAAGGGACGCGGAAGCGGGCTGCTGCGCACGCCGGAGATTCTGCGCCAGATGCTCGAAGCTGGTTGCCAGACGATGGGGCCGGGACGCTTCTCGGTCAAGGTGCGGCTTGGTGTCGACCGCGAAGACGAACTGCTCGGACTGATGCGGCTGTTTAACGGTTTTCCGCTGCGTTTCATTACGGTGCACGCGCGCACGGCCGCGGAGATGTACGATGGTCCGTGTCATCGAGGGATGTTTGCGCAAATCATAAGTCTGGCCAAATGTCCGGTGGTGCTTAACGGCGATATTCCTCTGACTGGAGAGGTCGAGGGGATTCCGCCAGGAGCAGATGTGATGATTGGCCGCGCGTTCATCCGCAGCCTTGGCGATCGCGAGGATATCGGCGAGCTGCTCGATCGCTACATTGAGCTCTCGCGGCAGGAGCTCTGCGGAGAAAGACCGGTTCTCTGCCGGCTCAAGGAACTTTTGGCCTACTGGAAGGATCTGCCGCGCTGGCGCAGACGCTGGCAGATTGCCAAGCGGGCATGTTCCTTGCGCGAGTTCCGGGTGTGGTGAATTTTGGTATAATCTCCACCATGAAGAAATCGGTCAAGAGAGAACCAGATCAGAAGAAAATCGCCGCGCTCGTTAGGCGGCTTATCGTCGAGTTGGGGGAAGACCCCGACCGCGAGGGGCTTGCGAAAACCCCTGAACGGGTGGCCAAGGCCATGACGTTTCTCACCCGCGGCTACCGGCAAGATCTCAAGGCGGTGGTAAACGGGGCATATTTCACGAGCGGTACTAACCATATGGTGATTCTCAAGGATATTGAGCTTTATTCGCTCTGCGAGCATCACCTGCTTCCCTTTTACGGCAAATGCGCCATTGGCTACATCTCCAAGGGCAAGGTGCTGGGGGTCTCGAAGCTTGCTCGCATTGTCGATATGTTCGCTCGCCGTTTCCAGATTCAGGAACGAATGACCGAGGAAATCGCCAATGCCATCATGTTGCAGACCGGTGCCGAGGGCGTTGGAGTTGTAATCAAGGCCAAGCATCTTTGTATGATGATGCGCGGCGTGGAAAAGCAGAACTCCGAAATGACAACCTCGGCTGTGCTCGGGTCGTTCCGCTCCGATGAAAAAGTGCGCCAGGAATTCCTGTCGCTGATTGGTTGATTACGGGAAATTTAGTTTGCGTTTGACCGGTTTTTCGCCAGGCAGGACAGAATTGTTTTCCCGTTTCAGGCGGGCAATCAACGATGAAATCCGTGTCGACCAGGTTTCAGCGTGGAGCGGATTGTAGCGCCGGCCGAAAGCGGTGAGATCGCCTTTGTAGTGCTTGCGGATAGTGCCGGCTGCCCACATCGCCTGCACATAGAACGACTTCACCCCGTCGCGATAGCGGTGGGCTCGATGACCGGAATTCATCGGGCCGCCTACGCCGAATTCAAGTCCGGGCCGTCCGTTTTCGTGCCGCCGGATGGCGGCCAAAAGCCAGGTTTGCTCGTCAGTCAAGTTGTAATTGACCGCCACCTGCCGGATCATGGCCCATTCGTTCGCCGGGATGAGGCTGGCTGCTGGGTGCTTGGCGAAGAGTGCAGGACATGTGCATATCGCCGCGAGAATTGTCGCGAGGGCTTTCATAGGAGTAATTATATCAAATTTCCAAATTTCTGCTTTTTAAAAATGTACTCGGTCAGTCAACACCGCTGCGCGGTCTTGACTGACCTCGGCATCTGAGCATCTGAGCAAAAGTGCATCTGAGATAAAATGAGAGGCC
>CALYTX010000140.1 GCA_945487985.1 uncultured Verrucomicrobiota bacterium
ACGTCGACCAGACGCGCAGCGAGCTCAAGGCCGACGAGACCGTTTACGAGGCGATTACTGGCGGCGGCGAATACGTGCGTCTTGCCGGGCAGACGATGATGAACGGCCGCGCCTACTGCAGTCGTTTCAATTTTCGCGGCAGCGAGCAGCAAAAGAAGGTGGGCGTGCTATCCGGCGGCGAGCGCAATCGCGTGCACTTGGCAAAATTGCTCGCTTCCGGAGGCAATCTGCTACTGTTGGATGAACCGACCAACGATCTAGACGTTGCTACGCTGCGCTCGCTCGAAGAGGGTTTGCAGGAATTTGGCGGCTGCGTGATGGTGGTTTCTCACGACCGCTGGTTTCTCGACCGCATCGCAACGCACATCCTCGCCTTTGAAGGGAAGGGCAAAACCACCTGGTTTGAAGGCAGCTACTCGGAATACCATGAAATGCTCGCGCGGCGCAAGTAGGTTTTCCTCGCGAATCTTAAAGGAAAGAATATGGGCGTTGTCGAAAAGATCGTCGAACTTGTCCGTCAGACGAGCACCTCTATTCCCGGAGATGTAGAAAAGGCGCTGAAAAGGGCCTATGCTCGGGAAGAGAAGGGCAGTGCGGCCGCGACGGTGCTGAAAACGATTCTGGAAAATTGCGCCCTCGCGCGCAGGCAGTCTACGCCGCTTTGCCAAGATACCGGCACGCTGACATTCTTCGTTGACTGGCGGCTGCGCCGGCGAGTGACGCTGGCCACGGTCCGGCGGGCCGTCGCGCGCGCTACGGAACTTGGGTATTTGCGCAAGAATTGCATCGACTCGGTCAGTGGCGCTTCGCGCGACGATAATGGTGCTTTGGGTACAATCAACCTCCATTATGTAGACGCCGTTACGGAGCGTCCGCAGATAACCCTGCTGATGAAGGGCGGCGGTAGTGAGAACATGTCGCGCCAGTACTCGCTGCCCGACGCCGCGCTGGGCGCCGGACGTGATATGGCGGGCGTGCGCAAGTGCATTCTCCACGCTGTCGCCGAAACGCAGGGCTACGGCTGCGCGCCGGGGATTCTCGGAGTTTGTATCGGCGGCGACAGGGCAACCGGTTACGAGGTGGCGAAAGCGCAATTGCTGCGCGCGCTCGATGAAAAGCCGTGCGGCGGTTCCATGGCAGATCCATCCCTCTGCGAGCTTTCGGCGATGGAAAGGCTTGTCCTACGGCAGGCCAATTCCCTCGGCATCGGTCCGATGGGTCTGGGCGGCAAGACTACTCTTTTGGGCGTCAAGATTGCCGCGCGATCGCGCCTGCCAGCGTCATTTTTTGTGACCGTGGCATACATGTGCTGGGCAGCACGGCGCAGGAGCATCGAGCTATGATCAAAATCGAGTATCCTTTTACCGAAGCGAAGGTTCGCGCGCTGAAGGCGGGCGATGCCGTGTCTATCAGCGGCCCTATCCATACGGGTCGCGACAAATTTCACAAATGGTTTGCCGACGGCCATTCAATCGATGTCGATTTCCGAGATGGGGCTCTCTATCATTGCGGACCGGTTGTGGTGGCCGATACCTCCGCGCCTGGCGGGTGGGCGGTCAAAGCCGCAGGGCCGACTACTTCGGTCCGTGAAAACCCCTACGAGCCAGAGTTCATCGCCCGATCAGGCGTAAGGATTATTATTGGCAAGGGCGGCATGGATGCCGCGACGCTTGCGGCGATGAAGCGTTGCGGGTGCGTTTATGTACAGGCGGTTGGGGGGGGCGGCGGCAGTTTCGGCAGCTGCGATTAAGGAGGTTGCCGGTGTGAGCTATCTCGAAGAGTTCGGTGCCGCCGAAGCTTGCTGGCATTTTCGGGTCGAGGGCTTTACCGGCGTGGTGGCGATGGATGCGGGCGGCAACAGCCTTTTCGAGCGGGTCGCGGAGCAGTCGCGCCGGCAACTTGCCTTGATTACGCCTTGACGCCCTTATCCCCAGCGCAGCACAACCGATCAACCCGTTGTTTTCCCGGGGGTTGGTTTGCGGATGCTACGCCTAATTTGATATAATAGATGTCAATAATTCTGGATGGACACTGGTTTTAGTCGAAAGAAAGCAGTCATGAAAACCACGAAAAAAAGAATCCGCATTACCGATACGACGCTTCGCGACGCGCATCAGTCGTTGTGGGCCACGCGCATGCGCACTGATGATATTCTCAAGATCGCAGAAGAAATCGACAACGCCGGCTATTATTCGCTTGAATGCTGGGGCGGGGCGACATTTGATGTCTGCATGCGCTTTCTGCGCGAGAATCCGTGGGAGCGGTTGCGCCAGATCAAGAAAGTGTGCCGCAAAACACCTTTGCAGATGCTCTTTCGCGGTCAGAACATTCTCGGCTACAAGCATTATCCCGACGATATCGTCGAGCGTTTTGCCGCGCTCGCTTGCGAAAACGGCATGGATATTTTCCGGATTTTCGACGCACTCAACGATCCGCGTAACCTTGAGACTGCGATTAAGGCGGTCAAAAAATACGGAGGACATGCGCAGGGTACGATTTCCTATACCACCTCGCCTGTCCACACAGTTGAGAAATACGTCGAACTGGCCAAAGAGCAGCAGTCGATGGGCATCGATTCTCTGTGCATCAAGGATATGGCGGGCATCCTCACTCCGGGGGCGGCGCGCGAATTGATTGGCGCGCTTGTCAAGGCCATGCCGTCGATGCCCATTCAGGTTCACAGCCACATGACCTCGGGAATGGCCGCGGCGATGTATATGGCCGCCGCCGAAGCGGGCGCGGGGTGTGTCGATTGCGCGATTTCCACGATGAGCTCGTTCAGTTCTCAGCCGCCGACTGAATCGGTGGTTTCGATTCTCGAGTCGGAGGGCTTTGACACAGGTCTCGACCAGCTTCGGCTCGCCAAGATCAACGATTATTTCAAGTCGGTCAAGGCCAAGCGTCAGCCGCCGTCGTCGTCCAAAGTCGAGGCGGTAGATGCGGGAGTGCTCGTTCACGCCATCCCCGGCGGAATGATTTCAAACCTTCGTTCGCAGCTCGCCCAGCAGGATGCGCTGGATCGGCTGCCGGAAGTGCTTGAAGAACTGCCGAAAACGCGCGCCGACATGGGGTATCCTCCGCTCGTGACGCCTACCTCCCAGATCGTCGGCGTGCAATCGGTGCTGAACGTTCTTTCCGGCAAACGTTTCTCGATGGTAACCGACGAGACTAAGCATTATGCTGCCGGCTACTACGGGCGCACTCCCTCGCCGATCGCCCCCAAACTGCGCAAGCAGCTCTGTGGCGGTCTCAAGCCGATTACTTGCCGCCCGGCTGATTTACTCGCGCCGGGGCTTTTCGCCGCCGCTGACGCGATTCCCGCCGGTTTGGTCCAGGCCGAGGAGGATATTCTTAGCTATGCGCTCTTCCCCGAGGTGGCGCTTGGTTACTTCAAGTGGCGCGCCGCCGATCCCGCCAAGCGCGAACCTATTCCTGCCGACGTGGAAGAGGCGAAGGCGAAAACGGCAGCCGCTGCCGCGCCCGAGGCTTCCACCGCCGCGTCCGCCAAGGCAGCAGATGCGCCCAAGATTGACGGAACGCCGGTCTTAGCTCCGCTTAACGGAACGTTTTACCGCAGCGACGCTCCCGGCAAACCGGAAATGGCGGCCGAAGGCGCGTCGGTAAAAGTCGGCGATGCAGTTTGTGTTGTCGAGGCGATGAAGCTTTTCAATCCGATAAAGGCGCCCGCGGCTGGCAAGATTGCATTTCTGGTCGAGAATGGCAAGAGTGTTACCAAGGGCCAGGTGGTTGCCGTCATCAAGTAATTGATAGTTCGGCAGTGCGATAGATTGGTCGGGTGCAAGGTATGCTCACGTCTCTGCTTGAAGATGAAATCGTAGGCGCCACGAGGTAGGAAGTATGACGACTGAACAGCAAGTTAAGTTGATTGTCCGTGCGTTGGAAGATCGCAAGGGCGAGGATATAAAGTGCTACGATATGCGCGGGGAAAATGCGCTGGCGGATTTCTATGTCGTAGCCACTGGCGCCGCCGCTCCCCATCTCAAGGCGTTAGCCGCGGAAACCCAGGCGGCGATGAAGCGCGAGAGCGTGAATTCGTACCGCACCTCTGGTGATCCTGAAAGCGGATGGATCATAGTTGATTATATCGACATTATCGTACATGTCTTCTCGCCGGAAGCCAGAGCGTATTATGCGCTCGAAAAGCTTTGGACGAAATAGCTTTCCTTTCGCAGAAGCGCAATGCGCAGCAAGAAGGCGCGTGTTGCGAGAGCGAGAAAGCTGGAATTGAGAAAATGGTGGACCGGGAGGGACTTGAACCCCCGACCTAGGGATTATGAGTCCCCAGCTCTGACCGACTGAGCTACCGGTCCACCTGCAAGCCGAGTTCATCAGCTTTGTGGTAGGTATTTTATCAAATTTACCCCCTTGCGCTCAAGGGG
>CALYTX010000141.1 GCA_945487985.1 uncultured Verrucomicrobiota bacterium
CGATGCGCAGAAGATAACGGTGGGCGCCGGCCTGGCGCCAGCGGCGGTAGACTTCCGGAGACTGCTCTCCGAGCGAAAGCGTGATGCCTAATGCGTCGCCGAAGCGCATGTGCAAGCGCGAGACGATCTGCTCGTAAAAGGATGTGTTTTCTTCGCTCTGGATCTCGCCGGCCTGCAAAACCACGCTGCCATAGCCGTTTTCCGCCGCCCAGGCGGCAGACTCGACAATCTCGTCGGCTGTCATCCGGTAACGCTTTACCTTCCCGTTTCCATTCCTGATTCCGCAATAGAGACAGTTTTTGGCGCAGACATTGGAACACTCTACCAGTCCGCGCAACGCCACCACCTTGCCTTGCAAGGCGCATTTCTGGCGGTACGCCGCCTCAAGAAGCGCGTGCGCATCCGGCGCGGAAAGAATTTCCGCCATTTCCGCCGGGCTAATATTTGCGGCTATGCGCATCGTCGACGAGAGCGGAGCCTAACGACTCAGAATCTCCTCCCGGATGTTTTTCGGTACGAGCTCAAACTGGTCTGGCTCCATCGAGTAAGAAGCGCGGCCCTTGGTGAGCGAGCGGATAGCCGTCGCATAGCCGAACATCTCTGCCATCGGAACGCGCGCATGCACGATTTGCAAATCGCCGCGCATATCCATATCAAGCACATTACCGCGACGAGCGTTGAGATCGCCGAGAATTTCGCCAACCGACTCCGGCGGCGTGGTAATCTCGAGTTTCATAATCGGCTCGAGAAATTCCGGCACTGCCGCCTCGGCGGCCTCGCGGAAACCCATCATCGCGGCGGAGCGGAAGGCCACTTCATCCGAAACCTCGGGATCCACCAATTCGGCCGAAACACATTCAGCGCGCAGATCTGTCATCTGGAAACGGGCTAAAACCCCAGTGGCAATGCCGTCGCGCAAGCCTTGCTCGACGCATTCGACCAGTTGCTTCCCTGCCACCGCATTGCGAAAATCGCGCCCTAGGACAACCTCGACTCCCTTGCCGCGTTCGAGGGGGGAGACCGCAATCTTCAAAGTCACGGCATGGCGTTTGCCGCCAAGTTCGCGATCAAAGGTAAACTGCTTCACGCTCGGCGCGGTAATCGTCTCGGCGTAACTGACCATAGGTTTGCCGACATTAGCAGCGCATTTGAACTCGCGCTTCAGCCGATCGACAAGAATTTCAAGATGCAGTTCACCCATGCCCGAGAGAATAGTCTGCCCAGTTTCCTCGTCCTCGCGGAACTGGCAGGTAGGATCTTCGGCCGCAAGTGCCTTCATCGACTCGACCAACTTGTCTTTATCGGCCGAACTTTTCGGCTCGATAGCCATGAACATTACTGGCTGGGGAGCGGTTATGCGCTCAAGATAGCATGGCTTCATCTCGGCACAAAGAGTATCGCCGCTCGTGCATTCCTTCAGCCCAACAATCGCGCCGATGTCGCCCGCGCGCAACTCCTCGACCTCTATCTGGTCGTCGGCGAAAAGTCGCACAATCTTCATTATGCGCTCGCGCTTCTTCGTCCGCGGATTATAAGCGTTGGCTCCCTTTTTGAGAACACCGCCGTAGACGCGCACAAAAAACAGCCTGCCGACATAGGGGTCGGTGGCAATCTTGAAGACGAGCGAGGTCAAGAGTTCGCCGGCTTCCTGGCGACGCGTAACCGGTTCGCCGCTTTTGAGATCAGTAGCCGCAACTGGTGGGCGGTCTTCCGGACTGGGGAGATAGGCGACAATCGCATCGAGCAGCGGCTGTACGCCTTTATCGCGCAGCGACGTTCCGCAGAGCACCGGCACGAACCTGCCCGCTACGACCAGCCGCCGAATGGCCTGGGCAAGTTCGTCGCTTTTCAAATCGCCATTCTCTAAATACGACTCCATCGCGCCCTCGTCGAGATCGGCCACCATTTCGCAGAGTTCGGCGCGCTGCAGTTCGGCATCGTCCTTTAGCTGGGCGGGGATTTCACCTACGGCAAACTTCTTGCCTTCAGAGGCCTCGTCGTAGACGATTGCCTGCATCGAGAGCAGATCGATTACGCCCTCAAAAGCATCCTCCTTGCCGATGGGGATATTAATCGGACAGGCCTTCGCCTTGAGTTTGCCGCGCAACTCGTCCACCACCCGCGCAAAATCGGCGCCCATGCGATCCATCTTGTTGACAAACGCAATGCGCGGAACATTGTAGCGGTCAGCTTGGCGCCAAACCGTTTCGGATTGCGGCTGGACGCCCCCAACTGCGCAGAAAACGCAGACCGCGCCGTCGAGCACACGCAGCGATCGCTCCACCTCCATTGTAAAATCGACATGCCCAGGGGTATCGATAATATTGATTGCCGCCCCCGCCCACTCACAGGAAATCGCGGCGGACTGAATGGTGATGCCACGCTCGCGCTCCTGAACCATGAAATCAGTAGTCGTGTTGCCGTCATGCACATCGCCGTGCTTGTGGATTTTCCCGGTGTAGAAGAGAATCCGCTCGGTAGTCGTGGTCTTGCCTGCATCAATGTGCGCGACAATACCGATATTGCGTATTTTAGATAACTCGGAACTCATATGTGGGGGATATTATACCAAAAGGGGGAAACAAAAACAGACGGGCACGAGCCTAAGCCCGTGCCCGGTTCGCTATCAAAGCGATTGCGTTGCCTTAAGCCTGGGGCGCGGAACCTTCGTCGTCGTAACCCTTGCTCTTGAGATAATCGACAACCTTGCCGACGGTCGTGAGCTTCTCGGCATCCTCTTCCGGGATAGCCGCGCCAAATTCTTCCTCAAACGCCATGATGAGCTCGACGGAATCGAGAGAATCGGCGCCCAAATCATCAATGAACGAAGCTTCGTTCGTAACCTGTTCCTCGTTAACACCGAGCTGTTCGACAATGATGCCTTTTACGCGTTCTTCAAGCTTACCTGCCATTTTCTTTTCTCCTTTGTTAATGGATGTGTGTATTATACTAAAATAGCCCCCAGCTATGCAAGTAGGGTCTACCCGATCATTCCGCCGTTCACCGAAATAATCTGTCCAGTGATGTAGGCGGCTTCATCGGAAGCAAGAAACACTGCGGCGTTGGCGATATCGTCAACTGTTCCGAAGCGACGAAGCGGAATTTGCGCTTCGTAGTTCTTCTTGACTTCCTCGGGCAGCACATCGGTCATCTTCGACTGGATAAATCCAGGCGCAATCGCGTTGCAGCGGATATTGCGCGAACCGAGTTCCTTCGAAACCGTCTTCGTGAGCGCAATCACGCCGCCCTTCGAGGCGGTGTAATTCGCCTGACCGGCGTTGCCCATGATGCCGACCACCGAGGCGAGGTTGATAATCGCCCCGCCGCAAGGATTGCCGGCAGCATCCTTATTCTTCATCATCGGACGGCTGACCGCGCGCGTGAAGAGGAATGTACCTTTGAGATTGACGTTCAAAACCGCATCCCAATCCTCATCGCTCATGCGCATCAGCAACCCGTCCTTGGTGATGCCGGCGTTGTTGACCATAATGTCGATGCGGCCGAATTGCGCGAGCACCTCCTTGACGCATGCGTCCACCTGCGCGGAATCCGCTACATTCACGCCATAGCCCTTGGCCTTAACTCCTTTGGATTCGAGCAGCTTGACCGTCTCGTCGCACCATTCGGCCTTGAGATCGCAAATGGCGATATCGGCACCCGCCTCTGCGAGTTTCGCCGCAATCGCCGCGCCAATACCACGTGCAGCACCAGTTACGACTGCAACCTTCCCTTTCAGATTTGCCATATTTCTTTATTCCTTGATGTTGACAGAAAAAATTTTGCGTAGCCAGCCCGCTGCTCAGCCCAGCGCGGCGCAGGTAGCGTCGAGCGAAGCCGCATCGCCGACATTCAGAGTCTCAAGCGCGGGATCAATCTTCTTGATCAGCCCCGAAAGCACCTTGCCAGGGCCGAATTCGACGAAACGCGTACAGCCGAGCGCCTTGGCCGCCTCTACGTCGGCCGCCCAGTTGGTGGTTCCCGTAACCTGCTCAAGCATCAGCGCCTTGATCGCCTCGCCATCGGAAGCGTGGGGCTGGCCGGTAACGTTGGAGAGCACCGGGAACTTCGGCGCACTGAACTTCACCGAATCGAGAACGGGCGCAAGCTTTTCGCGCGCTGGACGCATGAACGGGGAATGGAAGGCTCCCGCCGTAGCCAACGGAATGGCGCGCTTAATCCCCAACTCCTTGGCCTTGGTCGCCGCCGCCGCAATCGCAGCCTTGTCGCCAGAAAGAACTTGCTGGGCCTGCGAGTTGACATTCGCGACCGTGCAGCCGGTCGCGGCGCAAAGCGCTTCGATCTGCTCCTTCGAGGCGCCGCCAATGGCAATCATCCCCGAGGGAACCGCCTCGCAGGCCGCCTGCATAAAGCGTCCGCGCGCCTCAAGGACCTTG
>CALYTX010000142.1 GCA_945487985.1 uncultured Verrucomicrobiota bacterium
CAGCGTGCGACGAAGTCGCCTGCGTGAAAACAGCTCTTGGGTTCAACAAGAAAAACCGCACCCGAACTAAGATCTATGGCGAGAAGCAAACTTTATGGAGCAAAGTCTATTTTGCGGTGCCGACCACGAAACGTCCGTGACGGATACCGCCGAGGTCTTGCCAGGAAACTACGAGTTTTCCGTCTGCGCGCAAATACCCGTTAGCTGCGATTCGCCGCGTGCCCACATTATAAAAAAGCGGCTCGACGGTGTCGTCGGTGAATTTCCATTCGGTAATCGCCCAGCAACCCTTGCCCACAAGTAGTTTCCGTTCTCCCCTCACGAGCTGCCATGTCTGCGTCTGATCAATCACCTTAGCCTTGTCCATCGCTTCGAAAACGCAGTCGGAGTTGTCTTCAAGCGGCAGGGCGAGCGCAGCGCATGCCGCATTGAGCTTTTGCTGCGATACAGGATCCTCTGGCAAGGCTTCATCGCCGAAAGCAGGCAACAGATACTGCCAGATCAAATCAAGTTCACGCTGCATATCGCCCAAACCCGCATGAACAGAAACGACTGCATCCTGCCGGGGAAAGACGATCGTCAGCTGACCGGCCGCGCCATCGGCGCGGTAGGCATCGTGCCGGCAACGCCAGAACTGGAAACCATACCCCTGATTCCAGTCGCTTCCCGAGCCGATGGTCTGCGCCTGCACAACGATTCCGCCCGACCATGTCTGCCGCGAAGTGGCCAAACGCACATATTCGCGCGAGAGAAGTTGACGACCTTCCCAGCAGCCCTCCTGCAGATAAAACTGACCGAACCGCGCCAAATCGCGCGTGGTCATGTTCATACCCCACCCCCCGCAAACAACGCCTGTGGGCGAAACGGTCGACCAAGCACTGGTGATGCCCAATGGATTGAACAGCCGCTCGCCGAGGAAGCTCATCAGAGTCTTTCCGCTTACCTTCTCCACGATTGCCGCCAACAGATGCGTAGCCCCCGAATCATAGCGAAAGCGCGTGCCTGGCGCCACTTCGAAGCGGTTGGCAAGCAGTGCTTTCACCCAATCGCCAGCGATATCGTCTTGGTACGCATCGATTCGATCAGCGCCCATGTTCATCGTCAAAAGGTCGCGAATGCGCAACTGTCGCAAATTCTCAGAAGGTTCCGCTGGCGACTGGCCGGGGAAAAACCGCAGCACTCGATCGTCGAGATCAATCTTGCCATCGTCAACGAGAAACCCAATCGCAGTGGATGTGAAACTCTTAGAGTGGGAATAAAGCATGTGCGGCTCGTTGAGAGTATCTTGCGGCTTGAAGGTTCCTTCCGCAATTGTCCGTCCGTGGCGCAGAATGACAAATCCGTGGATGTAGCCGCCGTTAAAACGATTGGTTTGCGCATCATTCTGGCAGGCCTCGATCCAATCGAGGATAGCGCGGGAGGGAACCCCCTGCGATTCCGGGGAGGCGGGCCGCAGCGTTTCCCCAGCGGCTACCAAGTTGCAACCGAATACCAATACAACCGCACAACACACTTTCAAGCTGCTCATACTATTCCTTTCTTTCCAGCGCGCGCGCTACAATCATGGATGCGGCACCGCGCAAATCCTACTTGACGTCGGCCGAAGCACTTTGCGATTTCGATTCGGCGCCGCTTTGTTCGTGTCCATCCTTGACGACATACCGCTGATTCGGATCCGGCGGCACATAGCCATGGCGCGAGCCTTGCACCCAGTTTATGGACTTAGGCGCTTGAATGGCGTTGTAATACGCCGCCAGCCCTGACGGCGGGCAGGTGTAGTCGCCCAATCCCGCCCGGGTGATTTCGACGGGACACTTCGCGCGGCGAATGTGGTTAATCGAGTCGAAATAATCAAGCCCCGGCGCATAAGGGATGAACCAATTGCCCTTGAGCCGCTTGCGCTCTCCGGAAACCATCGCAAAGTCGCATCCCCAGGTTATCGAGGGCCGCGCCAGCGTCACATCTTTCTCCAGGCCAGCCGCCCAGCTCGTCTGCAGCCCGCCTTGGCTTCCTCCTTCGGCGATAAGACTTTTGCCGTTCCACTCCGCCATCGATTTGAGATACTCTAACGCACGCATGACTCGAAAAGCCATATTTCGGAAATACGCCGTCTCGGGCTTGGCATTTTCTTCCGGCGAAAAAGCGTAGGTGTATTTCGCCGGCCGGCATGATTTCTCGAACTCCTTGTAATAAGAATCCTCGCGGCCGAGTTCATAGCCATGGGCGTTGATCTCGAGGAAGATTTCATTATTGTTCCGGCATGACCAGCGCGCCCAGTCAGGACAGCCCTGCTTGTAGAAGCCGTAACCCTGAAACGCGATGCGCGCGCCGCAGCTCTTAGGCTTAGCGCCGGTAGGCACGAAGAGATATCCCGTCACCGGACGGGGACCGGCGCAAGCAACCGAAAGCGCGAACACATCGCAGCCGTTCAATTGCTTGACCAGTTTTTTTTCAGCCTTGATTTCGACGCCGGCAAGAATCTCCTTCTGCCGCCGCCACCAGTCGTCAAAATCGGCTGGCTCGGGTTTTTCTTGCACAATCAAATTCACATCCACCCCGGCTCCGCCGTCGAAGAACACTTCTTTCAACGGCGCCCACTGTGGCGCACCGGGTGCCGCTTTGTCGCGCTTGACCGCCCGTCCGCTCGCCTTGTCCTTGACATAACCTTCAATCCTCACAAAGCCTGGGATATTCAACTTCGTGGACACCACGGCGAAAGTCCCTGGCTTAAAGTCGCTCTTGCCGGTTTCAACCTTGCCGTCGTCGCCAGTGCGTTTCCACTCGAAAAAATAATCCGCGCATTTAAGATCGGGCGGCACATTGTCGGCAACGAGCGACAGAACGATAGGCTCGCCTGCGCGATAGGCGACAGGATTCTCCTTGTCTGTCACCCCTTTGATAGTCACCTTGTCCCAGACATTGCCAAAGGCCGCCGCGAAATGCACTGCGGCAATGAGCAAAAGAATCCTTTTCATCCGACAATCCCTTTCATTGCATACAACAAGGCCGACCGCTTCCCGCGGCCGGCCGGACATTAGACGCAAAGCGCCGCATCAACCGTTGCGCTTCTCAAAATCCTTCATGAATTCGACAAGCGCATCAACCCCTTCCATCGGGAAGGCGTTATAAATTGTCGCGCGGATTCCACCCACGGAACGATGTCCCTTGAGCGAACTCAGACCAAGGTGCTTAGCCTCATCGACAAATTTCTTCTCCAACTCCTCGGAGCCAATCCGGAAGGTTACATTCATATTAGAACGGAATTCCGGCAGCGCCGTTCCTTTGTAGAAGCCAGATGCGTCAATAACATCGTAAATCTTCGCAGCCTTGGCGTCGTTAAGAGCAAAAAGGTTCTCCTTGCCCATCTTTTTGACCCACTTCATGACCTCGCCAAAAACATAGATGGCGAATGTGGGCGGCGTATTATAGAGCGAATCGTTGTCGACATGGGTGGAATATTTCATCATCGTCGGGATCTTCGCCTCGCCCCGAGCGGCGAATTCCTTTTTGATGGCGACAACGGCCATGCCTGCTGGACCGAGATTCTTCTGCGCGCCAGCGTAAAACATGTCGAACTTCGTAAAATCGCGCTCGATGCCAAGAATGTCCGACGACATGTCGGCAATGAGCGGACATTGAACCTCTGGAATCTTCTTGAGCTGAGCACCTGAAATCGTCTCATTCGTGCAGATATGAGCATAAGCGGCGTTGCCAGAAAACTTCCACTCGTCATCGCGAGGCATACGCGTGGGAATATCCTTAGCGCAATCAGCAACAATGTTGATTGTAGCACCGCGATCCGCCGCTATAATCTGCGCTTCCTTGAGCGCCTTGCTCGACCATGTTCCCTCGTTGGCGTAATCGGCCTGGGCACCCACGCCGAGGAAGTTCATCGGAATCATCGCAAACTGCTGGCTGCCGCCGCCTTGGATGAACACCACCTCGTAATCATCACCCAAATTGCACAGCTCCTTGAAGGTAGCTTTCGCCTCGGCATGAATGGCAGGATAGTCTTTGCCGCGATGCGACATTTCCATGACCGACATTCCGCTACCCTTGTAATCGACAAGATCATTCTGGATTTGCTGCAGGACTTCCAGCGGAAGCGTTGCCGGCCCCGCCGAGAAATTATATGCTCGAGACATCGTTTATTTCCTTTCGATGATTATAGAAAAATTCAACAGAAATCCTACTTCAAGTTTGCCGGAGGAAGATTCTCAATTCCACAACTTTTCTACATTGTTGAATCGAAAGTTCTGCACAGCCACCTTTCTGTTGTCATTAAATTTCCGTTTAATGATGTATATTATATCATAATTCGGCACACCCGAGTGGGTGCGATTCGAAAGTGTTGAAACGTTCCGCAGGTGGCATTGCCACACGCAG
>CALYTX010000143.1 GCA_945487985.1 uncultured Verrucomicrobiota bacterium
TTCCCTGGCATGCAGGGCGGTCCGCTTGAGAACATTATCGCCGCGAAGGCGGTGGTGTTCAAGGAGTGGATGAGCGAGGCGAAGAAGGGGTATGCGCAGCAAGTTGTGAAGAACACCGCCGTCATGTGCAAGACGGTGCAGGATCGCGGCTACCGCATCGTCTCTGGCGGAACCGACAATCGTCGTTTCCTCGTCGATGTCAAGACTTCAAAGGGCATAACCGGCAAGGAGGCCGCCGCTGCGCTTGATGCCGCCGGCATCATTGTCAACAAGAATACAATTCCATTCGATACCGAGTCGCCGTTCCGCACCTCGGGCATCCGCGTGGGCACGGCTTCAGCCACGACACGCGGCATGAAAGAGGGCGAGATGATTAAAATCGGCACTTGGATCGCCGACGTGCTTGATGATATTTCCAACGCCGAGGTGCAGGCGCGCGTGAAACGCGACGCCGCCGAACTCGTTTCCGCTTTCCCGGTGCCTTGATATGGCGAAAGTCGCGGTTGTCGGTGTCGTCGGCAGAACGAACGCGGGCAAGTCCACGCTCGTCAATCGGCTCGTGGGCGAGAAGATTTCGATCGTCTCGCCTGTCGAGCAGACCACGCGCAACACCGTGCGCGGCATCGTTGCCGATCCGCGCGGACAGCTCGTGTTGCTCGACACGCCCGGCTTGCACAAGGCCGTAGGCCGGCTGGGGGCGCTGCTCAATCGCATGGCGCGCCGCAGCGCGGCGGGGGCGGACATTCTTTGCGTCGTCTTCGACGCCTCTCGCGAGCCGCAGCTTGAAGATATCGGCTGGATGCAACGCATCGCGCGCGAACAGCCCGCGAAAGTGGTCTTTGTGCTCAACAAGGCTGACTGCGCGCCTTTTTTCGAGACGATGTTCAAGGACGCCTGGCGCGAGGCCGCGGAAAGTGCAAGCGTTGAGCCGTGCTGGGTGAAGTCGGTAGCGACGGTTGAAGGCGGCGCGGCGGAGGTGCTCGACGCTCTTTTCGCGCTTGCCGAGGAGGGTGAAATGCTCTTCGACGAGGATATCGCTACGGATTATCCTCGCCGACTCGCCATTGCCGACTCGATACGCGAGAAGTTCCTGGCGAAGCTGCACCAGGAACTGCCCCACGAACTGGGTGTTTGTGTAAAGGATATTCGCGAAGGCTCCGGAGGCTGGCAAGTCAAAGTCGACGTGCTCGTAAACCGGGCCTCGCAGAAGCCAATCGTCATTGGCCGCGGCGCTGAGACGATTAAATATGCGCGGCATTGCGCCGAGCGTGAGCTCAAGGAGATTTTCGGCGTCAAGATTAAGCTGGAAATGTGGGTTAAGGTCGAGCCGGGCTGGATGAAGAACGAAAAGCTGCTGGCGGAAATGGGATATATCGGCGGGGAGATTTAAGCGGTTTGAAGAGCATCGCGCCAATTCTTTTTGCATTCGCGCCGGCACTGCTGTCGGCTGGCGAGATGGATATCGCCCGGGAAGCATTACGCGATGGGCTTTGGGAGGTTGCGCGCACCCATGCCGCTCGCCTTGAGGGCGACGAGGCCAAGTTGCTGATTCTCGAAACCTATGCGCGGGAGCGCGACTGGCGTGCACTTGTGCAGTGTCTCGATCTGTGGGGCGGCATCACCGGGGAGGGGTTTGCGTACTACCGCGCTTTGGCGCTGGCCGAATTGGGCGACGGCGAAGCCGCCGCCAACCAGATTGCCGCGGCGGAGTTTTCCGATCCGGTATATGCGGCATTGGGCGCGGTTCTGCGCGCGCGGCTGGCGGTCAAGGCTGGCAACGCGCAAGAGGCGGCCGATATTTTGCGCAAGGTTGATCTTGCCGGCGCGGAAGGTGAAACTAAGCTGGCGGCGGCGGATGTTTTAGCGGTGGCGGGCGAGCGTCCGGCGGCGGAGAAGCTCTGGCGCGAGATTGTCGCCGCCACCAATCTCGACGAACGCGTAACGACTGCTGCCGCGGTAAACCTTGGCGAGATTGCACTGATAGAGAGTGCCTATGCACGGGCCAAAAGCACCGTCACGCGGCGGAAGGCAGGGCTGGCGCTCGCATTGAAGCTTGTCGAAAGCAAGGCAAGTCTGGAACGCGGCGCTGGGCTTATTCGCGCAATCGTGAAGGATTCTCCCGACGCCGATGGCGCGAAGGATGCGTATTTGGCGCTGGCCGAAGCCTATCTTGATGCCGATGAATACAATCTCGCCGCCGAGGCTTATCGCGTGGCGCTTGAAACATGGCCGGAAACGGCCAGAATGGCGAAGGTGCAGGAAGGGCGCGGATGGGCGCTGCGCAAATTGGGCAGGAATGAAGAGGCTATCGAGGCGTTTTCACGTGCGGAAGAGTCCGCCACGAACGACAGCGATCGTGCCGACGCGATCCTCCGGCAAGGCGATGCGCTCGCCGACTGCGGTCGCGGCGAGGAAGCAATGGCCAAATACCGCGAGGTTCTCGAACGCTACCCCGAAACTCCGTCTGGCGAAAAGCTCAAGGTGATGATGCATCTGCGCGATCTTGAAACCCGCGGACGCGACCTTTACCGCGAGTACAAGTTCGAAGAGGCCATCGCCGTGTTTGAAGAGTTAGCGCGGAGCTCGCAGGAGTACCGTTCGCGAGCGGAGTATTTCCAGATGCTTTGTCTCTACGGTCTGGGCAAGGATGAGGCGGCGCTGGCCAAGGCGCGCGCGCTTGCTGATGGCGATTCCGACGCGCGTGTCCGCGCTGAGGCTACCTTGTGGATTGCCAAATACGAATACAATCGCCGCAACTGGAAAACCTCGTGCGCATACTTCGCCGCCTTCGCCTCCATGCGCCCCGATTCCTCCGAGGCGCCATCGGCTTTAGCGTGGTCGGCCCGCGCGGCGTTTGCGGACAATGATTTCGCGCTGGCGATTCAAACTGCGGCCAATCTCGCTGAGCGTTATCAAGATTCGCAGGAAAGGGCCGCCGGTTTCGTTGTTCAGGGCGAATCGCTCATAGAACTTGCGCGTTTTGACGAGGCGGTTCTGGTGCTCGATCGCGCAATTGCCACCGCTGGCGCGCCCGCGGCGGAGCGGGCTCGAGCGCAGATGCTCAAGGCCGACGCTCTCTTTGCCATGGGCGCGGACAATCCTCGACGCTACCGCGAGGCGCTCGACGCCTATCGTGCCATACGCTTAGGCGAGTCGCTCTCGCCAGCGGCGAAGCTTTCGGTTTCTTTTAAAATCGGTCTGACGCTCGAAAAGCTCAAGCGGCTCGACGAAGCACAGGACGAATACTACACGCAGGTAGTGCTCGCCTACCGGCAAGGGCGGCTTCAGGGCGTGCGCTACGACGATGATGCGCGCGCGGCGTTTGCGCGCGCGGCGTTTCGTCTGGTCGATGAATATGAAAGTCGCGGACAGGAAAACCGCGCCATGCGCATTCTCGAACTCGTTGTCGCCAGCGGCGTGCCGGCGGCCAAGGAGGCGGAAAAGCGTCTTGATCGCATTCAGATGCGGGGGAAGTTTCTGTGAGGCTATGCTTTGCCGGCCTGGTGGGCGGTTATGTACAGCGGACAAATTTGGTAGAATATTGAATATGAGTCAGAACTCGTCACTTTCCGAAACTATTTTGCGCGCGGCCGGGATTTTCACCGACGATCAGTTGTTGCGTATTTTCCGTCAACGTGCCGAAAATCCCGCAATGCCGCTGATAGAGGCGGCCGTGAAGTTCGGAGGCGCCCGCGAACAGGAGGTGCTCGCGGCCGTCGGCCAGTCGCTGGGGATTGAGACGGTCGATCTTGAACACCACCCGCCGATTCCGGACGCCTTAGGCCGCCTGCCCGCGACAGCGGTATATCAGTTCAATGTGCTGCCGCTTCGGTTTGATGGCAAGATAATGACTATCGCCACAGCCGATCCCTTTGACACAAAAGCCGTCGACGGCGTACGGCTGATGCTCGGCTGCCCGGTGAAAACCGCTCTTGCCCCGCGCGAGGAAATCGAGAAAGCGGTCAAGAAATACTACGGCGTGGGCGCCGACGCAATCGAGAAGATGATTGAGGACGGGCGCTATTCCGTCGATGATGATGCCGGCGCCATGGCCAAGATCGATGTCGACGAGATGGGCGAGGAGGCTTCGATAGTCCGTTTCGTCAACCAGATCATCGCCGAGGCCGACCGGCAAGGCGCTACCGATATTCACATTGAGCCGCAGGAAACGGAATTGCGCATTCGCTACCGCATCGACGGCATGCTGCACAAAGTGGATGTCCCCCCGCAACTGAATCGGCTCAAATCGGCAATTATCTCGCGCATCAAGGTGATGGCCAATCTCGATATCGCCGAGAAACGGTTGCCAATGGACGGCCGTATCGGC
>CALYTX010000144.1 GCA_945487985.1 uncultured Verrucomicrobiota bacterium
GTATAATAAGGCGCGTCAGCGCCCTTGAACTGCTCCATCGTGGAGTATGGAATTCGGGCCAGGGTTAAACAATCCAATCCCATGCGGGAAGGAGCGGTTATCATGGCTAAGAAGGTCATGCTTGTAGGAGCAGGAGGTGTCGCGGGGGTCGCCGCGGCGAAGATGTGCCAAAATCCGGGAACGTTCGGCGAGTTGTTAATCGCCTCGCGCACCGAATCGCGCTGCCTGGCGATTAAGACCGATATCGAGAAGCGCGTGGCCGCCGGTGTCGGTGCCTGGTCCGCCGCCGGGAAGAACGCAACGTCAATCTCCACTGCGCAAATCGACGCGATGGATGTAGCGCGGTTGACTGCACTCATAAAGGATTTCGGACCGGATCTGGTCATGAACATCGCCTTGCCATATCAGGATTTAGCCATTATGGAAGCCTGTCTGGCTGCGGGGGTCAGCTACCTCGACACCGCCAATTACGAGCCGCCGGACGAAGCGCATTTCGAATATTCCTGGCAGTGGGCATACCGTGAGCGCTTCGAGCGCTCCGGCTTGACCGCTATTCTCGGTTGCGGTTTCGATCCCGGCGTGACGCAGGTTTTCTCCGCCTACGCTCAGAAGCACCATTTCGATACGATTGAAACTCTGGATATTCTCGATTGCAACGGCGGCGACCATGGCTATCCCTTCGCTACCAATTTCAATCCCGAGATAAATATTCGTGAAGTGGCCGCGAAAGGTTCGTATTGGGTAGATGATCCTACTGGCGACAAACCTGAGGTTGCGGTGGAGACTCGCAAGGCATTCGCCAAGGGATGGTGGGTTGAAACTGCACCTATGGCAATCAAGCGCGAATACGATTTCGAAGAAGTTGGGCGCAAGGATATGTATTTGCTCCATCACGAAGAGCTTGAATCGCTCGGGTGCAATCTCAAAGGCATCAAGCGCATTCGCTTCTTCATGACCTTCGGTCAGAGCTATCTCACCCATTTGAAATGTCTCGAGAATGTCGGGCTTACGCGAATTGACCCGGTCGATTTCAAAGGACAGAAGATTGTGCCGATCGAATTTCTCAAAGCCTTGCTGCCCGACCCCGCCACGCTCGGTCCGCGAACAAAGGGGAAAACGAACATCGGCTGCATTTTCCACGGACTTAAGGACGGCCAGACTGCAGACTACTATCTCTACAACATCTGCGACCACGAGGAATGTTACGCCGAAGTCGGTTCGCAGGCGATCAGCTATACTACCGGCGTGCCGGCGATGATTGGCGCTAAGATGTTTCTGGAGGGCCATTGGCGGCTCCCGGGCGTGCATACCTGCGAGGAATTTGACCCCGACCCGTTTATGTCCGAACTCCCGGTGCAGGGCCTGCCGTGGCGGGAATCGTTCAATCCTGTCCGGGTTCCTTGATGCCTGCGCGATTGCCGGGAGGTCTACGCGGCAATCGCGCCTGCCGAACAAATCTATTTCATCCGCAGGCAAGGCGGATAATCGTGAGCGCAACGGAAGGAGTGGAATCGGATGAGCGTATTTCGTCGCACTATCGTATTGCTGGCTATCGGCGTGCTTTGCACAGGCACGCTTCTGGCGGCGCCGGGCAAGGGCGCGAGACGCCGCGCTTCAGAGCGATTGCCGCTCCCAGACGAGTTCCAGAGCCGGGCGGCGAATGTGAAGATGTCGACGGCAAAATGGGGGCCGCGGCGGTTGAAGCCGGTTTACGCCGGTCCGTTTCAAGTCGATATCGTCTGTATCTCCTTTCCCGACTGCACTGCGCCCGACGCCGCAACGGTGCAGAAAGACCTCAGTCACATTCACGGCGGTTCGTACACGGTCAAGGATTATTATGACGACTATTCCCAGAACACCACTTATCCGGAGATTGTCGCCTATCCAGACGTGTACATTGCTCCGCAGCCGTTCGGCTATTATTGCCATTACGATCTTTGGAACAACAAGATCGGCTGGAAGAGCGAAGGTGAGGGCGGAGCGCGGGTTTCGCAGCTGCGGCAGGCGGCCATCGCGTTTTGCCAGAGCCGTGCCAAGGGGTTCAAGAAGGGTAAAATCACTTGCTATGTCTATTGCCGGAATCTCGACCGCGAAAAGGTGAAAACCTTGTTGCGTGGTGCCTATCCCAAGCCGAAGGAAGAGTGGGGAAAGGACGAAATCGAGCTCTACAATCCGCAGGTCGACTGGGCCGAGCCGCTTTGGCCTAATTCTCTACCGCAGGCGATGTGGCCGAGCGACGGGTCGGTGATGGTGCATGAACTGGGCCATGTTCTGGGTTCGCCCGACTATTATCACGCTACCGAAAAGCATGACGGCGTCGGCGGCTCGCCAGCGCTACCATGGCAGCATTCACCTACCGGAATGGCATACGACCGGGTTATCTACCATGCGTTCGTTCCGCCCGAGACGTATCCCGTGCTGAAGGAAGACGGTGTCTACACGCTTGATCCTCGCCAGTCGCGCATTTCTAAGAAGCCGGGCGGCGAGCAGCCGGTGCTGGGGTATTTCATTCCTTCGTCGCACCCGAACTACATGTTTTGCGTGGAATATGTGCATGATGAGAAGCTGCCTGTCGGAACGCCGGGCGCGGAAGGAATGCTCATTCATGTAATCAACGTGACTTTCACCTCGCCCATGATGGGTCCGCCAGATCTTTGTTATACATATCGACGCGGAGATAAATTCATGAAAGGCGAAGGCGGGGGCGATGCGTATTTCCGTCCCGGCGACGAGTTCACGATGAATTCGGATCCGTGGGCGCGAATACCTCCGCTTATTCCCGGCGGCATTGAGATTACCGATATCGCAACCAAGGATGGCAAGTGCTCCTTCAAGCTTACGCTCACGAAGCCCAAGCTCACGCCGAAAGACCTCAAGGATGCGTTGCTGCCAAAAATCCGGCTTGAAGACGTCGAGGAGGTTTTGCCCACTTCGATGCGTCCGCGCTGCGAGGTTATGTATCGCGGTGAACCGCTTTTGGACGAGTACGGTTTCGTATGGGACACGAAGAAGAATCCGACTATCGCGCGCAACTATTTCCCGCTCTATCATCGCGATCGCTACGATGCGCGCATCATCAATTTGAAGCCGGGAACCAAATATTATGTGCGCGCCTACGCCAAGAACGTCGATGGAGTTACATATTCGAAACGCGAGATGGAGGTTGTAACGCCAAAGCAAGTTGACGAGATTCCGCCGTTGCTTTCCGACCGGATAATCAACAATTTCTACATAACGCGCTGGTTCTACTCGATTGATGCCAATCAGTGGTTCGATTCCGCCAGCCCCATTATCGCGCTAATGTCCACTGGTGTCTACTACGGCGCGCATCCCGGCGGCGTCCCCAAAGGTGTCAAAGGCGGCGGTATCAATATGCGCCGCGTCCACACCAATCCCAGCGAAGGGCGGCCGAGCAAGCGAATGGTCGAGTTCGAGGCCTATTATAGCGCAATGAAGAATCTTGCCCAGGAATCAGGCTTGCGCAACCACTCGTTTGACAAGCTGCCCAAGTGGATTGCGAAGTGCGGCAAGGCGCTAAAGGTCAAGGATCTGAAAAAAACCTTTGTGCAGGTGAAAACCGCCGCCGCCCTCGAGCGGGAGCGTGAGGCGATCAAAGCCAGCCTTGACAAGTCGCAGATCGTATGGCTGGTGCGCGAAAACGATTTCATGCCCGACGTGACGGACCGGCGCTACCCTCTCGATGTTGCGCTTATTGACGGCTACAATGCGGCGGGCGACTGGCATGTCACCTGGCCGATTGGAACCGACCGCAACACCAAGCCTTCGGGCTATTTCAAGGCCGCGGAGCTGATGGTTTCGGTGACCGATGCGGTATTGTTCTATTATCGCCCCTAACTGCCGCGAGGGGTTTAATCAAGGCTGAATTTGCGGTTGAGCTCGCGCGTCGAGGTAAAAATCATAATGCTCTTGCCGCGCGGGCAGACATACGGCATGCGGCAGCGCGAGAGGTCTTCCATCAGGCTCAATGCGCCTTCTTGCGTGAGCACCTTGCTCGCGCCGGCAAACGATTTGGCGATCGACTTTGCGATAAGCTCTTCGCGCCACCTTTCTCCGCGGCGGATTCCAGACTCGGCGAGGTCTTGCGCGATGGTGGCGAGCACCGGTTCGCATGCAAGATTGCCAAGCAACTGCGGAACTCCGTCAACCTTGAAAGTGTCGGGCCCAAATTCCTCGATCTGAAAGCCCATCGCCGATACGGCCGAAAGCGAAGATTTGAGTCGGACCGAGTCGCCTGGCGACAGCCGCACGATCTCGGGAATGAGCAACGCCTGCGTCATTGCCGGCGAGCCGAGGGGCCGCGC